>DASVYQ010000110.1:0-58895 GCA_036392095.1 Patescibacteria group bacterium | reverse complement strand
GCAGGTCCATTTTTTGATCACTTTGTTTTCCCATGGCCAACAGGTGGCAAATTTGTTATGTTAACAAATCTTGGAAATACAGATACAACTCCAAACCTCTACACCGTAGGACTACAGTAATCCTCTTTTGTTCATCTAATTACTTTTTGTCATTTGAGGTCTATCGAGAAATCTAGCGAAGTGCAAATACGACATTTCGTTTCTTAGAAATGACCGTGTAAAAGACAACAAGAACTTGTTTAGTGAACCGGCTTTGCGATAACAAGAAGTCGTTTAAATGTTGTCCCCGGAGGCCAACATGTTTGCAGAATAAGTTGTTCTGATGTATTTTGTGCATTAGTTAAGTATGAAACATCTGTTGGATCAATAATTACGGTTTTTTCAACAGTATAATCATAGCGTTTATTAGCAAAGAAAACCGATACTGCATCGCCAGGAACCAAATCTTTAAGCAAGAAGAAAATTGCATTATAACGGCTTACATCTAAAAAGCTGTCAGTTGAGTGAGCAAATAAATACGTTGTTCCCTGCATACCCGGAAAAACCGTTCCTTTTGCATGAGCAACTCCTTTTTTAAGAGCATCTAAATATTCTTTTTCATTTGAAGGATCAACATTTGCAATGACCTCTGCATTTGCTCCTATTTTTGGAATTAAAACGGAAAAATTCGTATCCTTTGGAATCATGACAACTTGATTTGAATTAACAAACAAACTGTTTAATTGATCTGTTGATCCTTGTGATTGTGCTGTTTGCGCAGATGTGGTTGTTGGATCCCCAACAACATAGGTCACTCCCCGAGCTTGATTTATTCTAAAACGTGCTTCTTGGTAAATTGCAGGACCAAAGGTAAATGCGACACCAAAACAAGCAAAAAGAATGAGAAAATTTCCAATGCTTCGAAGCACCAAGAATCTGATTATTTCTGCTTTTGTCATTGGTTGCATATGTCTGGCGTCCTCGAGAGGAGTCGAACCTCCGATCTTGCCCTTAGGACGGGCCTGCTCTATCCAACTGAGCTACGAGGACCTGCTGTTGTATTGTAACATAGGTAATTGTAAAATTAGAAACACTCGGGGTGTAGTGAATCGGTATCATGCTGCGTTCGGGACGCAGAGCCACTGGGTTCAATTCCCAGCACCCCGACTCTATATTGTATATGTACAAAAACTCCCATATAACTTCCTGGTTGCATTTTTTTAAAAAACTTGCAATTATAGTACTCACATGGACGAAAAACTTACTAAAGCACAAATGAAAGAGCAACGAAAGCAAGAACGCCAAGAATGGGAACAAAAAATGGCTAAAGATCAACAAATGAAAGGATTAAAAAAGCTTGGTATTTGGGTTGGCGCATTAGCAATTGTTGCAGTAAGCGTTTGGGGATTAATAGCCTTAGTTAATGCACCATCAGCTCCCACTACTCCTACCATGACAGCGCCTGCAGTTACCAGTTCTGACATGACACTCGGACCTAAAAACGCAAAAGTTACCTTAATTGAATATGCAGACTTTCAATGCCCTGCTTGTGCTGCCTATCACCCATTAATTAATCAACTTATGAAAGATTATGACGGCAAAGTCTTGTTTGTCTATAGATTTTTCCCGCTAACAACAATCCATAGAAATGGTTTTGCCTCTGCAACAGCAGGTTATGCGGCATATTTACAAGGCAAGTTCTGGCAAATGGATGACCAATTATTTAATCACCAAAATGATTGGGCAGAAGTTACTGATCCAACCAATATTTATGTGGGCTATGCAAAAGATTTAGGCATGGATACAGCTAAATTTACAGCCGATATGCAAGCACAAAGTACAAAAGATTTTATTAATAAAGAAGAAGATGCTGGTACTGCAATTGGCATTAATTCAACACCTACCTTCTTTATTAACGGCAAATCCATTCAAAATCCACAAAGCTATGATGCATTTAAACAGCATATTCAAGACGCGCTTGACACATCTAAATAAAAGCACTCTTAGACTACTCTTTTTCATGGTCTTTTTTGGTTTTGCTGGCTTCTTAGATGCAACATATTTAACAATTGAACATTACAAAAACGTTATTCCTCCCTGCTCTGCAGTTACCAATTGTGAGGTTGTGTTAACCAGTCAGTATGCAACATTTTTTGGAATTCCAATAGCACTAATTGGGGCGTTGTATTATGCTGCTCTTATTGCAACTTTATTGCTTTTGTGGCAAGAAAAACATAAAATTTGGCTTCAACTAGTGCTGCTTTTTGTTTCTAGTGCCATGGTTATTTCTATTATTTTAGTTGCAATTCAAGCATTTGTTTTGCATGCATTTTGTCAATATTGCCTACTCTCTGAGGCAATAAATACCATACTTTTCGTGGTAGGAATTATTTTATACAGACACTATAAAGCGGCAAAATCCGAATAGCGTTTTTAAGAAAGATAATCGAAGATTGAGCGTATCTTATTTTAGTTCTTCTTCTGCGTAGATTTGAGAAAGATCAATTTTCATCCATGGAAAGATTTCTTCTTCTGTAAAAATAAGACTTTGTTCTTTTTCTGCTGCTTCATCTGATTCTGATGCATGAACTAAATTATATTGTTGACTCATTGCAAAGTCTCCTCTAATTGTTCCTGCTGCTGCTGCTCGACCTTTGGTAACACCTAAAAGAGTTCTAATTGTTGTTGCTGCCTCTATTCCTTCCCAAAGCATTGCGACAACTGGATAACTCATCATGTATGCTTTAAGACTTGGGAAAAATGGCTTGTCTTTGTGATGCACATACCATTCATCTAAAATTGCATCTGTTAAGGAGATCATTTTAAGGCCAACTAAGTGAAGACCTTTTTGTTCAAATCGTTTAATTACTTCGCCGACTAATCCTCTTTGGACTCCATCTGGTTTTATTAATACAACACTTCGACCCATCATATATGTTTATAATTTTAACAGGGATTTAAATTCCTGTCCATCCTCAAAATTACCAATTACAGCTAAATTAAGTGTTTTTTCTGTAAAGTATTTTTGTGCAACTTTTTCTACCTGCTCTGCAGTAACGCTATCAATTTTTTCTAATTTTTCAACTGGAGTTTGTAATTTTCCGCCTTCTAAGATTTCTTGTTTTGCATAGTAGTTTGCAACTGTTTCTGAATCTTCTAACCCTAAAACAAAATGGCCTTTAAGATATTCTTTTGCTTTTTTTAATTCTTGTGCAGTAATGTTGCCTGGTTTTGTTATTCTTTTATATTCGGCAACAATAACCTCAATTGCATCTTTAACTCGTTTTGGGTCAACTCCTGCTTGAGAAACAAAACTTCCGCAATCTGAGAACATCATTGATCTACTGTACACATAATATGCTAACCCTCGTTTTTCTCTGACTTCTTCAAACAATCTGCTACTCATTCCTCCACCTAGAAGTGATGCTAAAACCTGCAATGCATATCTATCTTCATGGTGCATAGAAACAGTTCTGACTCCAACTGCAATATGGACCTGTTCTGTTTTTTTAGGCTTTAACAAAACCTTTGGCTCTTCCTGACTATCTATAACTTTATCGTATCGTACAGTATCAAAAGCTTTCATTTTTGAGAAATATTTCTCTACCATTTTTTCTACTTCTTCTACTTTTACTCCTCCTGCAACAACAACAGTCATGTTACTTGGACTATATAAAGAATTCATATAGGAAAGAAAATCTTCTCGCTTAACACTTCTAATAACGTCTTTTGTTCCGGCAACATCCCAACCCATTGGTGTGTCTCCATACAAAAGTTCCTCATAAATATCTGAAAGCTTTTGCATTGGAGAATCTTCGTACATGTTAATTTCTTCAATAATAACTCCCCGCTCTTTGTCTAATTCTGTTGCATCAAATTTTGAATTTTGCAACATGTCAGACAAAATATCTATACAAAGTTCTACATGTGCTGCGTTTGCTTTTACGTAGTAACCGGTTATTTCTTTGTCTGTAAAGGCATTAAATTCCCCGCCAATACCATCAATTGCTCCGGCAATTGCAATAGCACTTGGACGTTTTTCTGTTCCTTTAAATGCCATGTGTTCTAAGAAGTGAGAAATTCCATTATTTTGTTTGTTTTCAAAGCGGGCTCCTGCTCCAACCATAACGAGGACTGTTGCACTTTCAAAAGATTCCATAGGGACTACAATGAGCCTTAATCCATTTTTTAGAACCTTTTTTGTATACTGCATATGAAGGTAAGTATTACTTACTTTGCTCTAGTTTGAGCTTGTATGAGCCATTTTATCACATGTGTTTTGGGGCTTCAATGCCCAAAAGAGATAACCCCTTCTCTAACACATTGCCAACAGCCTGGGTTAACAAAACCCTAAAGCTAACCTGGTTTTCTTGGCTTGCGTCGGCAATTCTGTTGTTCTGGTAAAACACACTAAACTCTTTGGCAAGCTCATAAATATACCCTGCAATTAAGCTTGGAGACAAGTGCTTTCCTGCGTCATGAACAATTGAGTCAAACTGAATAAGTCTTCTCAAAAGCAACTCCTCGTCTGCGTTTGTTTGGTAATTTTGAGGCATAGAAAGGTTTTTTGGCGCTTTGTCTAAGATACTTTGGGTTCTTACATAGCTGTACTGCAAATATGGTCCTGCATTGCCTTCAAAGCTAACGGACTCATCAAAATTAAACTCAATATCTTTGCCAATGGCACTTTTTAAGAATGCATACTTTATTGCCCCAACCCCAACCAATTCTGCCACAGCATCTTGCTCTGCTGTTGGGATTTGTGTTTGGTTATGCTTTGCCTCTGCAATTTTTTCTAAAGCTCTTTTGTGAGCCTCATCTAGAAGCCACTCACCGGTTATAATTTTACCGGTTCTACTACTCATCTTGCCCTCAGGAAGTCTGACCATGCCATGAGGCAAATGCTGGGTTTTTTTGCCTAATTCCGGTGCGACCTTGAGCATTGCTGCAATGAGTACTTTAAAATACTCTCTAATTTCATTGCCTGTGACAATAATTGATTGGTCGTACTTAAAATCTTCGTACTTCCATGGAGCAAGGCCTAACTCTTTGGCTTCATAAGTTGGTAAATCAAGTGAGTTGATAAACACACGGGTGTGCAGTCCTTGACCTTCTCCTCTAAATACAACTGCACCGTCATGCATTTCAAAAACACCGTCTGCAATATGTTCTTTTACCAATGTGTAGCCTTTTTCTCCGGCAATACTCTCTGGGTAATAGCCGTCAAATTGCATATGTACTCGTGCGTAAATGCTGTCAAAATATGCAAGACTCCATTTTCTACCCTGCACATACATGTCATACACTTGCTGCAATCGAGTCTCATCTAATTGTTCTCCTTTAACATAATCAATTTGTGGAACAAGATTTTTTTCTTTTTGCCACATGCGTTGTGCAGCAATATAGATTAATTTATTTAATTTTTTCATTTCTTCTGCTGCAGTTTTGTCTTCTTCATATGCTGTAGCGCCTTTTGCATATGCTTTTCCAAAATATTCAATTCTTTGTTTTAAGTCTTTTTGAGCTAAATCCTGCATTGAAGTACTATCTTCTTTAAACATGGTCTCAAGTCCCCATAATGCTTTTGCAACATGCATACCAACATCTCCAAAGTAATCTGCGCGCCATACAATTGCACTGTTTGTCTGCAAAATTCTAGCCAATGATTCTCCAACAGTATTTGTATATAAGTGACCAATGTGGAATTCTTTAAAAGGATTTGGATCTGTAAATTCAACAACTATTTTTTTACCTGCAAGAGCACTTGTCTTCCCAACCGTTTCTTTATTTTCTGCAATTTGTGTTGCTTTTTGAAATAAAAATATGTTTGAAAACCAAAAGTTAATAAACCCAGGTTTTACTGCTTCTATTTTTGAGAATTCTTCTCCCATTTCTTTTTGCAACTGTGTTGCAATATCCTGAGCAATTTCAAAAGGATTTTTCTTTAAAATTTTAGATAACCCAAAGGCTACGTTAGTTGTGTAATCCCCATGGGTAACGTCTTCTGGAATTGTTAACGTAGCTGTTACATCTTCCCCACTAATTTTTTTAATAATTTGTTCTACTTTTTGTTGTATTTCCATGGAATAAGCATAACATGAAGAAGTGCTTCTTGACAACCTATCTTTATACCTGATAGCGTAAAATATAGAAGTATGAAGATACTACTTATTGATGATGAACAAGCCCTCTTAAAAGTCTTTACTGAGACACTGCAAGCACTTGGCCATTTTGAAGTAGAAACTGCAGAAACAGGCAATGATGGAATGGAAAAAGTAAGAAGCCTGCAGCCTGATTTAGTATTACTTGACCAAGTTTTACCAGACATTAACGGCAATCAAATTTTGCAAATGATTAAACAAGATCCAAGTACAAAAAATATTCCCGTTGCTATGCTTTCTAACTTTAATCAAGATAATCTAGTGCAAGAGGCAATAAATCTTGGCGCTTTGGATTATATTTTAAAATACCAAGTAGAACCAGAAGACTTAGTAGCAAAAGTAAATAAATTAATTAAAGAAAACGTAAAACAACCAGCAATTGAAAATGCAGTACCTCTTATGCCAAAAGAAGAAAAATTAGCAGCACCAGTTGTTACTGCTCCACAACCTACACCTGTAACTCCTGCACCAATAATACCAACGCCAAATATTGTTCAACCAACTGTTTCAACAACTCCAATTACTGCTCCAACACAGGTAACTCCAACTCCAGTAAAAGAGGTCTCCTCCTTACCACCTGTGCAGCAACCAACACCTGTTGCATCCACTCCAGCTCAACCAGCAATACCAACTCCTCCACCTTCTGATGAGCCGATTGATTTAAATAAGTTATTAAATATTAATTAATATGCAACCACAATCAGACGCAGAGTACAAACAATTATTAACAGATGTTATAAAAAAACAGATCGTTATTTTAGGACCTGATATTACGCTTATTAAAGCAAGAAATGTTCCAGGATTAACGGTTATAGATGACGGGACCGTAACAGCAATCAGCGGTGAACCACAAGCAATAACGCAAGCACTAATTGATCAATTTGTACAGCTTTCAGGACTTATTGTTAAAAAAACAATGGAACCTTTACTTATGTATCATCCCGATGGAGCACCAAGTACTCAAACCCCAGCGCCAGCAGCTCCGGCTGCAGAGCCAGTTGTGCAACAACAACCAACAGCAACTCCAATCCAACCTGTTACTCCGCCTATGCCGCAAGGAACACAACCAATTGTACAACCGACATCTGCTCAACCGCTTGTACAATCACAAGGAACACAACCTCTAATCGCTTCTCAACCAGCAGTAGATCCTGCTCCAGTTGCAACACCTACAAGTCCAGAAATAGATATGAATACACAAAAAATTATTAACGAGGCATTACAACAAGTATGATAGATACAAGCAGATTATTTACAGTTTTAGTTGAAGCAGGTTCTTTTATCTCTGCGTTTGCTGCTATTGCTGCTGGAATTATGATGGCTTCAGTCACCAAAAAGTTTGGTACAGGAATTTTAGCGAGCGGCTTTAAAACAAACTCAATCGGTGTTTTATGTATTGCAGTTGGTATTATTATTGATGCTGTAAATTCGTATATGCAAGTCAGCGGCTATTACGCAATTATCCCAGGCATTTTTATTATTGGCATTTTATTGGTTAAAGAGGCCTTCTTTGTTATTGGAACCTACATTATTGTTATCGGCAGTAAAAAAACTGGTGATAAAATTGAATCTTTAACTAAGTAGCGTTACTGCCTTCAACGTTTTTTAAAATCATATGAACCTGCCCGTATATACATATATATTGTTTGCTATGACAATTGGCTTTGGTGCCTGTACTATTGTATTTTCTGTTCTTTTAGATAAAACAAAAAAAGATCTTAAAGAGAGAGACGAATTGGCAAAAAGAAGAATCTATGAAATCTCCATGTTAAAGGCAATTCAAGATAGAATCAGCTACTCACTAAATATAGAGCATATTATTGACACCATTACTAATAGTCTGAAAAACCTTATTCCCTATTCAACTGTGTCATCAATCGTCTTAGAAAACGAGAAAGTTGTTTTTAAAATCTATGTTGATGAAAGAGTAAATTCCCGCTTTATAGAACAGGTCAAAAAAAGCATGGTTGCATCTTTGGGTACTATTATAGATAGAAAATTACCTGATAAATTAGAAGAAATCCGCCAAGGACAAGCCCCCGATGATACAAATACTAAAATTCTAGCTTCATTTTTTCATATTCCATTGGTTGTTAACGGCAAGATTGTCGGGCTTATTAATGTTTCGTCAACCAAACCTGGGCTTTATAAAGAGGCAGATATGACCATTTTGTATCAGATGACCAATCAGGCCTCAACTGCTCTTTCTAAGCTAAAAGAAGTATTATCTGCTGAAGAAAGTAAACTTTTAGCCATGATTAGTAACATGTCTGATGGCGTATTAATGGTGGATCAAAACAATCAGCTCACGCTTATTAACGATACTGCAAAAGAAATTTTAGGATTAAAAGGACAACCAACAATTTTTGATGTTATTAGTAGCCTTTCTCATGATTATGACTTTAGTGCAAAAATAGAAGAAGCCCTAGTGCAAAATAAAATTATAGAGCAAAAGGAATTGCAACTTGGTAACAAATCAGTACAAGTGGTTATTACACCAGTTACTATGCCAAACGAAGATCAAAAAAATATTGTTCTAGGTGCAACTATTACGTTGCATGATGTAACAGCAGAAAAAGCTTTGGCAAAACTTAAAGAAGAATTTACTTCAAGCATTGTGCATGAATTACGATCCCCGTTAACTGCCCTTAAAGCAGGTAGTGAATTAATGCTCACCGAAAAAGACAAGTTAGATGAAACACAACAAACAAAGTTAATAGAAATTATCCATGAACAATCAGATAGAATGCTTAATGATATTAATTCACTGCTTGATGCTGCAAAATTGGAGTCCGGACACTTTACGGTATTTCAAAAAGGAGGAAATATTACAGAAGCAATTCAGCAATCAGCAGAGCTTTTTGCAGCTCAGGCAAAGAAAAAACAAATCACCATTTCTTTTGATGTTGATCCTGATTTACCAAGAGGATTTTTTGATGCAAACAGGATTGCTCAGGTATTAAATAATCTTATCTCTAACAGCCTTAAATTTACCCCTGCCGGTGGCTCTGTTATTATCCATGCAAGAAAATACTTAAATGAATATTTACCCAAAACAAAAACAAATCCAGGCATTCTTATTGCGGTTTCAGATACTGGTATTGGCATTCCTAAAGATAAGCAAGGTCTACTCTTCTCTAAGTTTGCTCAAATAGAAAATTTGGGATATATTCATGGAGCCGGTGGTACAGGTTTAGGGTTATATATTTCTAAAGGGATTATTGAAGCTCATGGAGGTAATATTTTCTTGCAGTCAATTCCAAATCACGGCACAACGGTTAGTTTTACCTTACCTATTGCCAAAGAAATTGATGTTAGTCCAGTAAAAAATATTCCAACGATTTCTGTTCCCCTACATGCCAGTATCTTGGTTAATTAATTTTGGCTTTTTATTTAGAAGCAACATAGTTGCAAAAAGCAAGAGGTAGTAACCTACTATCAAAATTTGCGGTAAAGTACCAACTGAAACTAATGGACTAACAGCTGCAACGTTTTCTACAATAAAAATAAAGAATAGTAAAAACGGCTTTGCAATAAAAGTAAGCAAACTCCCCAATGGCAGAATAAGTAATCCAACAGCAACAGATAAACATCCCAAAATCATAAGTATTGGAATCATCCAAAGTACCAGTGCATTTGCCAAAATAGACAATAAGCCAAAATTTCCAAAATTTGAGAGTAAAATTGGCAATGTTGCAATTTGAGCGCTAATAGTTGTTTCGATATCTTCAAAAAATATATGCTTTGGAAAAAGAGGTTTTATGCCAAAAATACCTATTGTTGCCAATACTGAAAGCTGAAACCCAACATCTTGTATAAAATTTGGATTTACAAAAATCATTATAAAAACCGCAAGCACAATTCCCCATAGACTGCTGTATTGCCTTCCCCACAGTTGTGCCAAAAGCGCTGCAACTCCCATAAGTGTGGCTCGTATAATTGAGGCTGCAAGGCCAGACAAAACAGCATAGAATACAATTCCCAAAAGCGTCAGCAAGACAGCTGCTTTTCTACTGAGAAAAGAAGAGAACATCCAAAACAAAAATCCTGCCACTAAACTAACATTCATTCCTGATGCTGCTATAACATGCATTACTCCCGCAACTTGTAAGCTATGCAAAAAGTCTTTTGAAAAAGTTGTTTTCTCCCCTAATATAATCCCCAATAAAAGTCCTGTTTCTTTTGGCGAAAGGTATTTTTGGAAGATTTTTTTTGCATTTTGGCGAATAAAATTAGAGACTGCTAATACAAAATTAGCATTTTCAGAAATAGCTTCAATTTTGGCAAAATAGATCGTAGATCTAATCTGGTTAGTATTTATCACTCTATTGCTTATTCTGCCAGAAATACGCACCACCTGCCCATAATTCAAGCTAATATTTTTGGAATAGATTACTGTAACAATCTTTTTACTAAATAAATTCCCGTAATTAGCAGTAAGCATATTATAATTGCTAAATTCTGATGGCTGAGAAAGAATAGCTGTGGTAAAAATTACTTCTTGATTTGTAGCTAGTTGAGGATAAAATGCAGAAAACAGATACAATCGTATTCCAAAAAGGAATAATAAAACCAAATGAGCAAATAAGAGTTTCCTTGGCATACTACAAAGTTTTTTTAAGCGTCTAGAATGCCCTAGGAAACGATTTTCTGCAAAAAGCGACTATAGACTAATAAACGCTTAATTGATCCTTAATTTTGTCAAATACTTTCTGCCCTAAAACTTTTTTTGTTACCAAATCTTCTATAGCCTGGTAAGGCCTGCTATCAATTATCCTTTGTGCTAATGTTTGCCCAATGCCTGGCAAGCTGTCTAAGACAGCCAAAGAAGCAGTATTAATATTTATTGGTGTTTGCTGCTGCCCCACGGTTGCTGTTTCTGCGCCACTATCTAAGATACTTTCTCCAGTTCTTGGAATATAAATTTTTGCACCATCAACTAATTTAGCAGCCAAATTTATTTTTTGCTCAAAATATTTTTGGTCTGCATCTACACTAATTCCACCAGCTGCAATGAGCGCATCTTGCACACGGCTATTTTCGGGAATTGTGTATGCACCGCTTTTAAAAACAGCTCCTTCCACATCTACAATTATTGTTTTCACGGTTTTCACAGAACTTTTTTCGGCAATTTTTGTTTCGGGAATTGTCATTTCTTCGCCTTGTGGATTTTGGAAATATACTATCATACCCTGTACAAAAAGGATCAAACCAATACAAGCAACTCCAAGGGGTAAAAAATAGTATTTTGGAACTTTTTTCAGAAGGGAAACTAGTTTTAAGAATATAGTTTCCATTATTTACTTACCACCATAATATACTGATTTCCTTCGACCTGCAATTGGTTTCTCTGCTCCCTATCTGCAAAGCGCATAGCATACTCTCTGGCATTATAAATATTTACTCTGAATCCTTGGGCTTCTAAAATTTGTTTTGCCAAACCAAAGTCTTGTACATTATATTTTTCGGCACTTCCGCTAGTATAATAGCCCTTAATATACTGCCTTGTAAGTTGATGATTTGAGCTACCAGACAATTCTGTGTAGCACTGATCATTAATGACTGCTACATCACCTATTACAAAGATTCCACCTGAAGCTATTGTGGTTTCAAAGGCTTCTTGCACTCGTTGGATAAGACCGCCAGGAAAATTTATTTCTACAGTTGTCAAATTATCATACCGCTGTAAAATTTCTTGACCAAAAGGAACTTGTTGCATATCAACAGGCTCCAGCCTTTCTGCAATTTCAAGTTTTTTTAAAAGTCCCAATAAAGAGAGTCCCTCTGTGTTTTCCCAAACTCCTGTTCTTAATGCCACTAAAACAGCTGCTTTTTCTTGTGCATCAAAATAATCTGGAACATTAATTCTGTAAGAAGAAACATGCCATTGGCCATTTTTCGTTTTTACATATCTTCTGTCTCCAGGTAACCAAACGCTATCAAATGCATAAGTACCCAATACTACGTCAAAACGCCCACCATCTGCATGAGAAACCTGTAAGTTTTGATTCAAATCATATGCTCCAGTTGTAAGCGTTATATTACTTCCCACTTCTCTTTCTGCATTTAGCGGTAATATATGAGGAGCAAAATCGGTTAAAGTTACATCAAATCTACTTCTTGTTTGAGTCAGATGTCGCCAGCGATTTCTTACCCCGGCTGCTATTTCTAAAACTCTAATTGGTTTTCTACCTCTATGCGTCAAATGCGACTCAATTGCATGCACTAAGGCGAGTTGTACTGATGGAATTTCTACGAAAAACGGAGATAATCCAGATCCGCCAAATGCAGTATCAGCAGGCAATGCAAATAATGCTCTATTTAAATCATTCAGAGCATCTGTAGTAAAATTGGGACGTACCGGAATTTCAGTCATTCTGCCTAAAGAGGCAATTTCATCAAAAGTTAAAACCTGTTGAGCAAGGGGAGATAAATTTAACTGCGTACCATTTACACGTGGGGTCCTTGTCTCTCGTTCAGCACCGAGCGAACCTACTTGTTTCCCTGAAGTATTCTGTTGCATTTGTGTAATATAGGACTTTTTTAGAGAGATTGCAAGCCATGCCTTTAAGAAGATATTACTCTTTTATAACAATATTTATAAGCTTATTTTGTACATAAATTATTTTTACAATTTGCTTTCCTTCTGTATATTTTTTAATCCTTTCTAAGGATAATGCCTGTTCTTCTACTTGTTTTTTATCCATCCCCGAAGCAATTATCATATTGTCTCTAACTTTTCCATTTACCTGAATAACTACTGTTATGCTGCTTTCTGCCAAGTATTTTTCTTCAAAGGTTGGCCATGATTGCTTATGCAAAGAGCTAAATTGGCTATCATTTATAGATACTGATTGCCAAATCTCCTCTGTCATGTGCGGCGCAAAAGGAGCTAACAGCTTTACAAAGGTTGCTAATTCTTGTTTTGTTAATAATTTGCCTTCAGTTTTTATTCTGGAACTTAAAAAGTTATACCACTCCATAAGTGCGGCAATAGCAGTGTTGTAGCGCAAACTGCTAATTTCTTCTGTAGCTTTTTTAATTGTCTTATGCATGATTCGCAAAGAGTCATCTGATAATTGTTCTTCTGATGGATTTTCTGTAAACTCATGAGCCAAAAACCAAACTCGCTTTAAGAACCTATGCATTCCTTCAATTCCGCTATCAGAAAAATCCCCTCCTTGAGAGAACGGGCCTAAAAACATTAAGTAGGATCTAAGTGTGTCTGCACCGAACTTTTTAATATATGCATCTGGCACAACCACATTCCCCTTTGACTTACTCATCTTTGCGCCGTCTTTAATAATTAAGCCATGAGCTCTAAATTTGGCAAAAGGTTCTTCAAAACCTATTAACTTCATGTCTGATAAAACCATGGTGACGAAACGAGAATACAATAGATGTAGCACTGAATGCTCCGCTCCGCCAATATACATAGTGACAGGCAACCATTTTTTTACCCTTTTTGTATCAAAAGCTGCACTATCTATATCAGTTGACGTGTATCGAAAGAAATACCAGGCACTATCTAGGAAAGTATCTGACACATCTGTTTCCCGTTTTGCCGCTCCCAAACATTTTGGACAAGTTGTATTAATCCAGTCTGTTAATTGCGCAAGTGGTGATTCTCCTGTTCCTGTTGGTTTCCAATTTTCAACATCTGGAAGTAAAACAGGCAAATCTTTTTCCGGCACTGGCTGCCAACCACACTTTGGACAATTAATTAATGGAATTGGTGGACCCCAATATCTCTGTCTTGAAATAAGCCAGTCTCTTAAGTGATACGTTGCAACTCGTTCTCCCCAACCTTTTTCTTCTATGTAGTCCATAATCTTTTCTGTTGCCTTATGTATATCCATGCCGTTTAAGAAATCTGAATTAATCATTGTCCCTTCGTCTTCTTGTACTTGCTCCATGGTAGTGATAGAACTTTTATCATTGTCAGATCCAACAACAACTCGCTTAATCTCTAAATGAAACTTAGTTGCAAATTCAAAATCTCTTTTATCGTGACCTGGAACTCCAACCAATGCGCCTGTTCCAAATCCCATTAAGACAAAATCAGAAACCCAAATTGGCATTTTGTACCCTGTTAAGTGATTTATTGCATAACTGCCAGTAAATACTCCTGTTTTTTCTTTACCTTCTGCTTGTCTTTCTATATCTGATTTTTGAGAAGCAGCCTTAATATATTCCTCTACTTCTTGTTTGTGCTCTGAAGTTGTAATTTTAGTAATCAATGGATTTTCTGGAGCAAGTGCAATAAAGGTTGCGCCAAAATTTGTGTCAGGCCTTGTAGTAAATACAGTTACTGTTTCTTTTGTACCTTCAATTGGGTAAGTTATGTTAATTCCTTCTTTTTTACCAATCCAGTTTCTTTGGGCAATTCTTACTTTGTCTGACCAATCGAGTCCTTCAATGTTTTCCAACAAGCGATCTGCATATTTGGTAATTTGGAAAAACCATTGTTCCAGATTTCTCTTTTCTACTTCTGTACCACAGCGCTCGCATTTGCCATCTATTACCTGCTCGTCTGCCAACACAGTTAGATCTTTTGGACAAAAGTTAACCGGAGCTTTTTTTCTGTATGCCAAACCTTGGTTAAATAATTGAATAAAGAGCCACTGTGTCCATTTATAGTATTTTGGGTCATATGTTTCCACTTTTCTTTCCCAATCAAAACCGTTTCCAATTAAATGAAGCTGTCTGTAAAAGTTTTTTTCTGAAATTGCAGCATGTTCTTTTGGAGTTCTGCCAACTTTAATAGCATAATTTTCTGAATGAATACCAAAACCGTCTAATCCAATCGGCTCTAACACGTCTTTGCCATTCATTCGCTGAAACCTACCATAGATATCTGTTCCGGTAAATGCATACATATTGCCTACATGTAATCCTTCTGCAGATGGATAAGGAAACATCATAAGGTTATAAAAAGGATTTTTTGCATTTTCTATGTCTACATGATAGACGCCTTTCTCTTCCCAGACTTTTTGCCATTTTTCTTCCAAAATTGTTGGTTCATACTTTGCTGGCAAGGTTTTTTTGTTTTTCATACCTGTAAGTATAGCATAAAATTCTTGCTTTTGAAGTCATTTTTCCCTACTATACAAATATGAAGACACTTTGGCATGGAGTTATTTTAGTTGTTTCTTTTATTATTGTATTTATTTGGAAGCAAACACTTTTGTCTGATTTTACTGTTCAGGCACTGGGTATTTTGGTGTTAGCATATATGGTTATTTCTTTTATTCGAAGCAAAAGAAACCCTCATGCCGAAAGATTTAGCAGCAGTTCTGATATTTTTATTCTTAACACCGCTATACTACTTATAATTGGGATCACCGGAAATATCTATTCTCCACTCTTTTTCTTGTTATACTTTTTAGGGTTTGGCATAACCTTTATTTTTGAGCCTGTTTCTGTTTTTATTTTTGCACTTGGAACCATAGCAGTATTTATGCCTGAAGCAATAAAAAACGGGTCAATAGAAAGCTTTGTTCGTCTTGGCTCTATTTTACTTATCTCTCCTCTTGCTTACTTTTTTGGCCGTGAATATCAAGACCGAGATAAAGAAGAACAAATTATTGAATCCATGGAAGAAAGAACAAAAGATGCAGCAGATACCATTTCTAAAGATATAGAACATGTTTTGCAGGAAGAAAAAAAAGTTTTGAAAGACAAAGATATAGAAAAATTAAATGAAATCTTAGAAGAAACAGAAGAACTCCGTGAAGAATCAAAAAAGTAATATGAAACACTCTGCCCGCCTAAAAATTACAATAGGAATTCTTTCTTTTTTTGGATTTTTTATTGCAACTACGTTGCATGCACATGCTCTCAATATGTCTAACTCCCTTTATTTGCTGCAAATGGGCAATTTAAATAGCTTTGCAGGAAGAAAATCAGGTTCTGGATTTGTGCTGCAGGATACAGGCGGACAATTAGGGGCAGGGCAATATACCGGAACAAATTATATTATTAAGGCAGGATTTCAATACATTTCCTCAATTGTCAGATTTAAATTTATTGTTTCGTCCCAAGTCATAGATTTTGGTACGCTAACTGCCAGCAATCCTGTTACCAGAACCCAAACACTAACCATAACCAATGGTTCGGCATATGGATATAGCGTAACTGCTCAAGAAAATCATCAATTACTTCGCCCGGATTCTGGTTCAAGAATTCCCGATACAACTTGTGACAGCGGAACATGTACTGCTTCTACTCCTTCAACTTGGACCAATCCTCTCACGTATGGTTTTGGATACAGATGCGATAATGTCAGCGGCACTCCATGTGTATTTACTACTGCCAACTACTATGCCCCATTTGCAAATAAAGAATTTTCGCAAACACCGCAAAGTGTATTATCAGGAACTAATCTTGTTAAGAATGCACAAGCAACAATTACATTTAAGGCTAACATTTCTGGCACACAAGCGCCGGGAAATTATCTAAATCAAATTAATTATGTAGCAACGCCTACATTTTAATATATGAGAACTATGAAAATTTTTATTATAAAAAATTTGATTGTTTTGCTTGGCGTACCAATGATTATCCCATTTTTTATACGTCCTGCTTTCGCACAGCAAGTATCATTAGAGGTATATCCGCCAATTTTACAAATTAATACCGATGCTCCCGCAAGTGTCAAGGCTCCATTTACCATCGTTAACAGCAGTGATGCTCCAATTGATTTAGATATTGTGCTTAAACCATTTACTTCATCTGAAAAAGGAAATGGTGAAGTATCTTTTTTACCAGATGGTCAACAAATGCCCGGAGCAGATCCAGATATTTTTTCAAAAATGCAGATTTATGATGGCTCAAGTGTTATAACAAAGCTAACGCTTGCTCCCCAGCAACAAAAGAACTTATTACTGCATATTGGTATTCCTTCAGATGAACCTCCTTCGGATTATTACTTTACCATTCTTTTCCTTTCACATGGACAAAATTTAGCAAATGCGACAACAGCCTCAACGACAGCGGGCATTGGTATAAATGTGCTGCTTTCTATTGGACCAAAAGGCAATACAACAGGATTGTTAAACGAGTTCTCTACCCCATGGTTTACAACACATGGCCCAATTGCATTTACCACAAGCGTACAAAATACAAGCAATTTTTTCATTGTACCTAAAGGCGACATTGTTGTAAAAAATATGTTTGGACAAGCTGTTGGTCATATACAACTTTTACCTGTAAATATATTGGCAAACACAAATCGGTTTTTACCAGATAATAAATCTGGATCTTTAGAAAAAGCTATTTGGCCAGAAACATTTGTTTTTGGACTCTATTCTGCAACGCTAACAGTAGCTCTATCAAGTACTGGTCCACTTTTTACTAAAACGATATATTTTGTTGCATTTCCTATTAGTTTTTTTATTATACTAATCTTGCTGTGTCTTATTGGAGCCGCTATTTTCTATCATATAAAACGAAAAATCCGCGAAAACAAAAAAATTTAATAAATTTTTAATTTTTATTATCACATATATACTTGACAGATAGTCTTATTTTCTCCATATAATAATATATGTCCTTGCTTGCCCATAAATGGGGATTTTTGCTATTGGGAATCTTTGCAATATTTTTTGCTGCTGTGCCTAAAGCACATGCTGCAACGCTGGGATCGGCATCAGACACCATTACAACTTCACGCCCTTCGCCTTCCACTCCTCTATCTGCAAATGTCAGTGTAGGAGATGCTCAAGCAAGTATTGTTAATAATGGCTCAACGTTTTTAGCATCAGATTCTGCACATTTTTGGGGTCAAACAGGAGAAAGTTTGAATGTTGCAACAGTATCTGCCGCAGCAACAACTCTTTACTTTACGGCAACTGCAACGCAAGCCCATGCCAATGGAACTGTTGTTTCTACTGCAATAACAGCTGTACACGCAATTCAGTTTACAACGCAAACAAATATTCCAACCAGTGGAACAATTGTTATTTCATTCCCCACTTCTAACAGCTCTGATACTAATCAAGCTTCTCCTTCTGCTTCTACATTTATGTTTAACGGACTTTCTACGAGTAATATTAAAGCTAATTTCTCTACCGGCACATCTACATGTACTTTTGCAATAACCGGAACAGCAGCAGGCTCTGCTCCAACAATTACCTGCACTGTTGGAACAGCAGCTGTTTCTGCAGGAACAACAGTAACAATTCTTGTTGGCTGTACAACTGCCGGAACGTCTTGCGCAGTTGCAAACCAGGTACCAACACTTATTAATCCAACTAAGTCAGCAACCGCAGGAACAGCAGACACCTGGGCAGTAAATATTAATACAACCGATGCTTCAAGTAATGTATTAGACAATACAAAAATTAAAGTCGGAACGGTTGAATCTGTAACAGTTACTGCTCATATTGATCCAACATTTACTTTTGTTATTACAGGAGTTGCTAACGGCACTTCACTTACTTCTTTATGTACAGACGGAGGAACCAACAATGACACAACAAATTCCGGCTTTGCATCTACTTCTACTAATGTTAACTTAGGCACTCTTTTGGCAACAAATGTTAATATTGCAGCCCAAAAAATGGTTATAACCTCTAATGCAATTAATGGCTATACCATTACTGCCACTTCATCTGGACATTTGCTTAATCCTGCTAACGGATATGCTATTCAAGATGCTCAAGGAACACCAACCAATAATGACACGCCTGCTCCAAATACTGCTACAGCCACAATTACAGCTGGAAGCAATAGGTTTGGTATTCACCCTTGCGATTTAAGTGCTCAAGCAAAGATTAATACAACTAAGTGGGGTGCAGGAACAGGAAGCAGCAATTTTTATGCTAATCCTTCTGCTCAATATTATTACACGCTTGTTAGTTCTGTCTCAGGACCGGCAACCAGCGGAGACACATTCTATATTGAATATGCAGCTTCACCTCAAGGAACAACACCACCTGGCGATTACCATACAACAATAACATATGTGGCATCGACCACGTTCTAATATGAAAATTATAAAAATAATTGGAGAAACAATATCAATTATAGCCATGGGACTTGCCATACTTTTGTTTGTTTCTCAAACAAATGCACAAGAGTTACAACAAGTTACTATAACCCCACCCAAGATTGAAGTTACGCTTAACCCTGGAGACAAAACAGAAGGAAGACTCGGAATTATTAATGATTCAGATACCGATATGACCTTTATAACAGGAGTCTATGACTTTATTGTTACTGACAATAATGGAACACCTCAAGTTTTGCCACGAAACACCATACTAAATAACAAATACAGTGCAGCTAACTGGATTGCCGTGTACCCTGAAGAATTTACCGTAAAGAGACACCAACGATTTGACTTTAATTACTACATTCAAGTTCCACAAGATGCCGGAGCCGGTGGCCATTATGCAGCACTTATCTATCAACCGGTTAATCAATCTGGTCAGCCATCAGTTGGAGCAAAAATCCAAACACAGATAGCTACACTTGTCTATATTGACATAAAAGGAACCATTAATGAATCTGCCAAAGTAACCAAATTTACCGCACCTAATTTTTCTGAATATGGCCCTATTAAAATACAAACCGAAATTAAAAATTTTGGGGATTTGCATATTACTCCCCAAGCAACAATTACAGTAAAAGACATGCTTGGAAGAGTTGTTGCAACTGCTGAATTGCCTCAGGGGAATATTTTTCCAGGAGGCATTGCACGTGATTATATAAATACGCTCGGGACAAAGCTTATGATAGGCCGTTTTACGGCAACACTTTTAGGAAGTTATGGCACAGGAGGCAATTTACCACTTAGCGCAACACTTGTTTTCTGGGTATTTCCATGGAGAGCCGCAACTGTTATTGCATTAGTACTCATAGCAATCGTTCTGGCATTCCTATTATATAGAAGGAGAAAAAACAAACATGAAGATGACCTATCTTCCCTTGATCCTCATGAAAACGCGTTCTAGGGCATTCTAGACGCTTACAATTTTTGACTATTTTCACAGATTTCACAATATATTTCTTTCAAGGCTATTATTGTACTTTTACCTAATTTCCCCATTACATACATTCGGTAAACAACATTCCCGAGTATCAAGAAAAACAAATTGTTGTTGCCTCTTAAGGTGTGAAATATTGTTTTTAGGCGTGAAAATATTATAAGACTATAAAGTTATCCCCTATAATTTTAGAGTTGTCCACAAAAAATTTTACTACGTCCTTTTTTATTTACTACAAGTCTTTTAAGGCTAATAATAATTACTTTTATTCTTCATAAAAACATGAAGACACTTTTTTCTATTATTTTTATTCTTGTTTCGTGTGGAATTTCATTTTTAACAGTTACAATTTGGCGAAGCCATAATGTTAATGATCTATGCACATCGAATACATATTCACAATTATGATGCTAGCTATCTTCAACCTTAATTATTTACTTCTGATTTTAGATACGATTTTTTTATTTAGAAGATTGAGTAAGATATCTATTTTCCGCTTTAAAAAATAAATCAATACCCTACAAACCACCAATGGTGCAACCTATGAGGGAAAAATGGAATATGCGAGGCTACTTGGTGAAATTTTTGGTCAATAACCGTAAACCATTCGGGCTTGAGCTTGTAAATAAGTATAAGAATAAGGATAAAAATAGGTAAAATAGCTAGCACTATTCCCCATGGGCTGCCAAGCAAGAAATTGATTAGATTGGTAAGCCAATTTAATCCTGCTTTTGCTATTTGCTCGCTTGTTGAGAGTGCTAAAAGTGTGACTTTTCTGTCCGGAATAAGAGACTTTTTATTCTGGAATGTAGCATCGGCATACAATTCATATTGACCAGCCTTCGCTATGGTTGTTTTTACTTCATAATATCCTGTGTTATCTGCAGTAGTTGTAAATGTTTGTCCATTGCTTAAGTGAACGACCACGGTAGCATTAGGCATGCTGTATCCCCAGATAACAGCTTGGTCACCCTGGGTAATTTCGGTTCTTTGAAGCCCCAAGGTTGGCGGTAAAAACAAATTCTTCATAGAAAGGCTGTTGGTTAAAGGCGCAAATGTAAAACACTTGTAGGACTCTCCTAGCCTCTTTACATCCACTGCATCTAAACAAAATCCAGAAAACCCTTTACTAACCAATACTTGAGACAAAGAAAAATATCCTTGAGAATCTGCGACTGTTGTTCGAAGAGGCTGATCATTAGAGAGAAGCACAATTGATGCAAAAGGGGCAATATATCCGGAAACATCTAAGTAATATTGACCAACAGTTGCGCTTACATCTGAGGAAGCATTGCCAGTGCTACTTGCATATGCTGGCACCGCAGTTAAAAATGCGAACAAAATAGCAATAAATAGGTTAACAAGGGGCAGCTTGTTATTTTTCATAGATTAGGTTACTCTTATTGTATAGAGAAAGAAGCCAAAGTACAATAATTCAATAGTAAATTCCTTCACTATTCTTTCTTAATCCACTTTTCTCTCTTAGCATTAATTTTAGATAATACGAATAGGCCAAAACTACTAGTGCCATTTTTTGTCACTGTCTTTCTTCTTTTGCTAATTACTATCTCATATTATTTTTTAGACCCAATAAGCAATTAAAATTAGTTTAAAAAACAGTGTTCATAATTAATTTTTCTTAAGAAAAAATCGAATAAAACAAGAACAACTTTACAATTTAGCAAAAAGAGTAAAATAACTATATCATTCCCTATCATTTAAATTTTCTTTATATTTGATATTCAATGATATATTTAGATATTGTAAAAGTATAACATTTATCGAATTCCCGAATTACCTATTCTAATTTTTTTACACTTTTTACAAGATTTAATGCCTGTCCCTCCCTTTTCACAACCGTATCAAAATATATAAATCTGCATTCAATTATTTTGAATCTGTTTTCACTCTAGGTTCTTGACAACTAGGTGTATACTTTCTACGCTTATTAATAGTAGTAGGTTTCATGATAAAACGTATAATCTGTATAATTTTGAAGCTAGCTACTTATTTTCACAATTTTCACACTGCCCTATGTATTTACTAGATCTTTTTAAAAAATATTTACTTTCTCAACAAAATTCTCCGTCACAATTAACTGTGAAAAATTATTTGGCAGATATTAGAAAATTTATTTCTTGGTTTCAGAACACATTTAACCAAGAATTTAAAGCACAAGAAGTCTCTTATGAGACAATCCAACAGTTTAAAGATGCTTTTGCTTCAGAAACAGCAATCAGTTCTATTGAGCGCTACGTTTCTTCGCTTCGTAAGTTTTTTCACTTCTTAAAAATCGAAGGAATTATTTCACATGATCCTTTTTCTGACACTCCGAAAGAAACAATTGAAGAAGCAGATCCTTTTAGGCTAAAAGCTTTTAAAAACTTTTTGTATGTCTATAACGCTTCTGCTCTAACTATAAAAAACTATATCATTGATGTAAAACAATTTTTTGCCTGGGCAAAAGAAGTTGCAAAAAATGAAAACGGACAAGACGTAACTGATCAAGAAATATTAAACAGTGTTTCTAATAAGCTGTTAGAGACATACAGAGATCGTTTGTATAGTCAAAACATCTTCTCTGCAAGCTCAATCAACAGAAAACTTTCTTCTTTACGCAAATATCTTTCATGGGCAAAAGAACAAGGAATCATTACTGATTCTAAAGCACATATTAGTTTTGTGAAAAAACCAGAAGTAACAACCCTTTCTCAGAGCACAATTGAGGCTATTTTATCTAAGGAAACACCTGTTATAGTAACTGAGAAACCAAGGGTTAAAGAAGAGCAAGCTGCACCAAGCTATTCTCCATTTCCTCCAATTCGATTACTTCAAAAAAGCCTGTCAGGACTAGATTTCTTGATTGAAAAAATTATTGTCACTTGGCTGTTCTCTCTGATAAATTTGGCCTCAAATCGAATCTGGGAATTACGAGGCAAACCTGTTTTTGACAGAAAATTATCACGCTTTGTTATAAAAAAGCCATCTCGGGTTACTAATTTACCAAAAGAATTATATGCTCCAACCAAAATGTCTACCAAAAACTTTACTTGGTTTCAAAAAGTATGGTTTCATGTAAGATTTACTAGACCAGAATGGTATAGAAGATATCATACTCTAGCATTAGCCAGATATTTTAATTTGGCTGTCTTAATTGTTCTTTCAACAGTTATTGGATTTACTGCTTACTATGCTCTTATTGGAAGCCGAGGTGCTAAATCACCTGTTTTGGCAGCTGCCCCAGTGGCGCCTTTGCGAATTTTATCTTTTCAAGGAAGACTGACTGACAATAACGGTAACCCTATTACCACTGCAACCAACTTAAGATTTGTTATCTACAACGATCCGACAGCCTCAGCTGGTGCCCGTTTATGGGAAGAGGTCGATAGAGTAAGTCCAGATACAGACGGAATTTTTTCTTTGCTTTTAGGAAGTAACGGTACCGGCGGCAATGCTACCCTTTGCAACAGCGGCAATCCTCCAAGCAGTCCGGCAACTGGAGCTTGTGGAATCCCGCAAAGTCTTTTTGCGCAAAATAGTGGATTATACATGGGAGTAACCGTAGAAAGCACACCAGAATTAACCCCCAGACAACAAATTGCAACAGTTGCCTATGCAACGAATGCCGAAGTCCTACAAGGCTTGCCGCCCATTACAGATGCTTCAGTTGTCAGTAATGCAAATGCAGTGCTAGCCCTTAACTCCTCCGGAGTTGTGGCTATTCCAGGTTCAACTAATCCAACAACGACCATTCAAGCAACATCAAGCAATATTAAATTAACCGGTCAAACGACAATACTTGCAACCAATGCAGGAAGCAATGGAGACATACAATTAAATCCAGACGGCCTCGGGAAAATAGACGTATTCAGACCATTACAAAATACATCATTTACCGGAAATATAAGTACTGCCTTAGGAGCAGTAGAAATCGACTCTATTGCCTCAATCCTTGCTACATCAAGTGGTCAATCAGCCTTTACTATAGAGCAGGATTCAACAGGTCCGCTCATTAGCGCTTCTGTCTCTGGAACTGCTAAATTCACTGTAGATAACACCGGACAAGTACAAGCAGCAAGCTTTTATGATATTAATAATACCGCATATTTCTTAGATCCTAATTCTGTCGGGAATTCTTTGGTTGTTGCAGGCTCAGTTGGTATTGGAACAACAAATCCTTCCAGTTTTAAATTACAAGTTGCAGGACATGTTGGTCCAAACAACGACAATCTTTTTGACTTAGGCTCCTCTACTTTGCGATGGAGAAATATTTATGGCGTAGCGATTAATACAAATAATATTTATTTGCCGGTTGCAGGAGGAACAGAAGGCTTCTGGCAATTGGCAAACAATGTTATTACCCCATCAAATGTTGCCAATGACTTAGCAGTTGGTGGAAATGGAACAGCATCCGCCACTTTCCAAGCCTTTGGAAGCGATCTTAACGGTCCTGCAGCAACTGTTGCTGCCACCACAAACTTTGCTGGCTTTATTGTTACAAATACCTTAGGAGATCTAATTACTGCCTCTTCTTCTGGCCAAACACGATTCGTAATAACCCAATCAGGCAATATTGGCGTAGGAACTGCAATTCCTAATGCACCGCTTCAAGTGGCTAAAACAGGCAATAGTGTATTTTTGGGAGATAATACAAATTCAACAACGTATATAAGCGCTAATAATAGAGCATTTATTGGATATGATGGACAGTATGCAATATTTCAAGGAGCTAGCAGCCATGGGATTAGATTACAAACCACATATGGCAATACATGGGATTCTGGCACCCTTGTAACGTTGCAACCTTATGGAACAGTAACCATTGGTACAACTACCTATGGCAATGGAGCATTAGTTGTTAATCAACAAAATCTTTCTGGGAGTGGAGACATATTCTCTGCTTCCTCTTCTGGAACAACCAGATTTACTATTGAAAATGACGGCACATTAGCATCGACCAAATACAAAACTGGTGGCGGAATATTCTTTACAGATTCAAATGGTGTATTTACACAAACAACTGCAGGCGGAACAAATCAATGTTTGCAATCAACTGGCGGAGGTACACCAACCTGGGGTGCTTGCGGATCTGGAACCGGAGGTTCCAATTGGGTCTTAAATTCTGCAAATGGAACCTTATATCCTATTAATAATACATTAGATGTTTTAGTTGGAGTAACAGATACAACTAATGCAACCCAATCAGCTAAATTTGCAGTATTGAATATTTCAGGAGGCACACCAACAGCATCTGTTTCTGCACAAGATGGAACAAACAGAGCTCTTTCTCTTATTGGGAATGGAACAATTCAAGGAGCACAAAATAATAATATAACTATTGGTGGTAATACAACCGGAAACATAACACTTTCACCTCTTAATGGGGGTACAGGAAGTAACTTATTCATAAATAGTTTAACAACCACCTTCTCTGGCACAAATCCTGTTTTAACAACAACTAGTAATAATCCTTTAGCTATTTATGCAGGAACAGGCACAGTTACTCTTGGCACAACCTCAAGCGGAGGTAATATTCAATTCTTTAGCGGAACCAACTTTATTACCAATGCAGGCAGCTTGACTATCGGAGGCTCCTTTACCCTACCAAACAGTGTAGTTTTACAAGGTGTTGCAACACAGTTGCAGGTAAATTCAGGTCTTTTAGTTAACAGTACAGGTGCAACAGCTGTAAAAACATCTATCGATACCTCTGGCAATATCTTACCCGGAAGTGATGGCTCTGCAAATATTGGCGCACCTGGCGATGCATGGAACAATTTATATGTAAAAAACATCCATACACCAATTACAGGAGGAACCGATGGATATTGGCAATTAAATGGATCAGTTCTCTCCCCAACATGGTCTGCACTTGATCTAGCTGTTGGCGGAACGGGTACAGGAAGTGCATTCCAAGTATTTGGCCTGGCAAATGGCAGTATTCCTGCAGGTACAGCCTCCACCTCTGGCTATTTGACTTTTACAGGAAGCGCAAGTCAGGTTAACCTGCTTAATAACGGATCTCTTGGTTTTTATAACTCAGTTGGAGGCAATGCAGGCATTACAACAAGTAAACCGGCACTTTACATTGCAAATACCGGTTATGTTGGCCTCGGAACAACCAATCCGACGGCAAATTTAACTGTTCAGGGGAATGCAAATTCAATAGCAGGTTTAGGCGCTGAAATGATTACCAATGCAGCTGACCGGACATTCTCTTCTAATACCGGCAATTGGACTGACTCAACTTCATGGCATATTATTGGGAACGGATTTGCACAAAAAGATACTGTTGGAGCAAACAATTTAACACTTACAAATAGTGCACTAAGTGCAGCACCTGCCTCGGGTAATACCTATCAGATTTCATTTGCCTATACATCAACTGCTTCTTCATCGGGAAGTATTACTTTTAGCTTTGGGTCAACAGCTGCAAATAACGCTTATGCAGACGGACCTAGTCAATCAGGTACAGATACAGAAATAATTACTGCTGCAGGAGCTGGTTCATTAATTTTTCAGCCAAGTAATAATTGGTATGGAACAATAACCAGTGTTTCTGTAAAACAATTAACAAGTAACTCAGCTCCTGTTGCAAAACTTTTAAATAGCGATGGTACAGCCGGTTTAGAATTACGCTCAGGTGGCTCGGGACTTAATAATTCATTTATTGGTGTCAATTCTGGATTATCTGTTACAACAGGTAATGATAATGTTGGGCTTGGAAATTACTCACTTCAAAATAACACCTCTGGGCAACTTAATGCTGCAATAGGATATCAGGCATTAAAGCTTAATACGAGTGGGATTGATAATACTGCAGTAGGAGCTACAGCACTTACCCTAAATACTTCGGGTCAAGACAATACTGCCATTGGTCAACAATCCTTAAATGGAAATACAACTGGAAGTTATAATACAGCTATTGGATCGTTAGCCCTCAATATAAATACAGCAGGTGCAAATTCAGTAGCAGTTGGTTATGGAGCAGGTTATGGAAATGTGACTGGAGCTTATTCTAATGATGTATTTGTCGGTTATGAAACAAGTTGGGCGGCAAATTCTTTACCCACTAATTCAACCCAGCTTGGTTATAAAGCAGGTTATAATACTGGAGGTACAGCCAATACTCTTTTAGGTTATCAAGCAGGATATGATCTTAGCTCTGGAAATTATAACATTGCCTTAGGCCAAAATGTAGATTTGCCATCCAATACAAGCAATCAACAGTTAAATATTGGTAACTTAATATATGGTACAGGACTATATAACGGAAACACAGTTTCTTCAACACCTGTTACCAACGGTACTGTAGGTATTGGTATTGCAAGTCCAATAGCAAAATTAGAAGTTGCCGGTAATACCTCCTTAAGTTTGGCTAATGGCAATACAACAGATTTAGCAGCATTTGATGATTCAACATTTACTAATCTTTTTAGAGTAACCGCAACTGGAGGCATAGAACAAATTGGCGGACAAAATACTCCATTTGGAGGAATTGGAAATTATGAAAACCTTATGATTTATTCACAAGGAGCATTTAGCGGATCTGCATATTCAGGGTATTGGAGTTTACCAACAACAACTGACAATGCAACACAAAGTGCTGCACCAGATGGAACCTATACTGCAACGCAAGCAATTACACCTAGCTCTTGGCCGGTTGGATCATCGCAAGGATATGTTCAAAATATAACATCATTCCCTAATTCCGGACCATATACCGTTTCTATCTGGCTTAAAGGGGCTGTTGGTGGCGAATCGGTTCAACTTGGAGCCAATGATTCTAATTCTGGCAATATATTTACACTTACAACCACATGGAAAAGATATACCTATTCAACAAATAATCTTACAGCATCAGGCTCTCCACGAGGATTCCAAATAAAGCTATGGTCTTTAAACTCAACCTACTATCTATGGGGCGCACAAGCTGAAAGAAGAAATTATCCAGGAGTATATATTGCAACTACATCATCTCCTGTTGTTCCCTCACCTGCTGGATATAATGCAGGACTAGTTATTAATGCAACTGGTAGTGCAATTTTTGCAGGAAAAGTTGGTATTGCTACAAATAGCGCACAATATACACTTGATGTAAACGGAGATATTCGATCAACCGGCTACACGAGAGATCAAATTGGAGGCGTAGCTGGAGCAAACATGATCCCACTATCTGCAGATGGTTGGAGCAATTCAACTTCTTTCTGGAAACTTATTACCGGACAAGCAGCAACAATTACAACAGTTGCTACAAACAGTGCTGTTCCAACAGGCATTGTGCATCAATTTACTAATTCTTCTTTAGCGGGCTGGTATTATATTGATCAACTTATTCCAGTTGATCCTCAAAGAACCTATTATGGCCGTATTTGGGCGGTAAGAACATCTGGGACTGGTACATTTTATGCAGGATATATTGCATACGACCAAAATCTAAACGTTTTACATGGCAATGGCGGTACCTATGGCTACTTTATTGCAAGCGCACAAAACCCAACTGCCTCTGGAACCTGGTACTATGGCAAGGTCCAAGGTGAAGGAACAGCAAATACAACCTTCCCTGTTGGAACACGGTACATTAAACCGCTTATTATTGTTAACTACAATACCGGTGGAACAATGCAGGTTTCTATGCCTGAAATTTCTGACAGACCATTTGAGCAAGACAATAATACCTATGATATTGCAACCAGTGGTATAAGCCGTTTATATGTTGATCCAACAGGCAACGTTGGTATAGGCACAACAGCAAATCTTGGAAATGCTGAATTAGTGGTTAATCAACCCAATCTTGCTGGAACAAATGGAGATATTATTACAGCTTCTTACTCTGGTCAAACAGAATTTACTGTTAAATCTTCTGGACAACTGCAAGCAAGAAGCTTTTATGATTTAGATAATACGAATTACTTCTTAGATCCTAACGCTCTTACTACAGCTATGGCAGTTGCCGGAAGTGTTGGTGTTGGAACAACAGCTCCTGACCAAAAATTAGAAGTTTATAATTCAGGTGCAACTTATATGCATATAAATAGTACAACGCAACAAGTTTGGGTAGGCGCTGCAGTTGGTGGAGGTTCCTTTAACAGTATTACTGTTGCTAATGACAATCAAATTATCTATGGCGGCCAATCAATTGGCACTGCAAATGGCTTAGTAATTGCTCCATGGATGAATGCTACAAGTGGTATACGATTAGATGGTAATGGGAATGTAGGTATTGGCACTACAAGTGAACCAAATCCTCTTACTGTTAAAGGAGGAACTCTTACCGCTGCCACGTCAAGTACATACGCTTTTTCCGCAGGCAACACAAATGCAAGCGATATTACTCTTGGTTCTGATGCATCTTTTGGCTATATGCAAACCTGGAACAGTAAACCATTGCTTCTTAACAGCCAAGGAAACAATGTAGGTATTGGTACAACAGGAACGCCTAGAAGTAAGTTAGATGTCTATGGAGACTTAACTGTTGGTACAGGGACAATCTCCGGGGACTACGGTATGATTAACTTCCCATCTTCTGATAATGATAACGGATTTATTTATGCTTGTTCAACACAAAATGGTGGTTGTGCAACAAATACTTTTGATTTGCGTGTCTATTTGCAAGATGACAATGATGATTCAGAAACCTTTAGTATTTGGGGAGGTTCTTGTGCCAACGGAGGATGTTCTCAAGGTACAACAAATGCCGCCGAACATGCTTGGATATCTGCAGCTGGAAATGCAAGCTTTTCTGGCAAAGTAACTGTTGGAGGAACATCGGGAGTTGTCTGGAGCGCAGGATCTTCTTATGAAGCATTTGTTACCTCAACCAGTAATTTATATATTACCGATACCGGACATACCTCCCCACCAACCATTAACGTACAGAAAAACCAACATGTTTGTATTAGCTGTTTTAATGCCGATCCTAAGATTCTTCAGGTAGGAGCAGCATGTCTTAATATTGGTTCTAACACCTGCGGTGACGTGGCTGAGTATTATCATGCATCATCTGCAACAGACAAAGGAGATATTATTACCATAGATAATGATTCCTCAGCTTCTGCAAACGTAGACACAACAGGAAAATTAGTTAAAAAAGCAGCCGTTGCCTATGACAAAGGGCTGCTAGGTGTTGTTTCTACTAATCCAGCTATTACTATTGAAGGAAATTCTGTAGGACTTATGGCAGGAGGCTACACAGCAGAACCATTGCATCCAGCCGTTGCAGAAATTGGAAAAGTTCCAACCAAAGTATCGACCATAAATGGTCCAATCCACTCAGGAGATAGAATTACTTCAAGTAGTATTCCTGGAATTGGTATGAAAGCAACTCAAGATGGAGTTACTATTGGTCCGGCGTTAGAAGACTTTGACCCAGCGCATAACTTGGGGCAGCAAATTGTCTGTCCGTCTGATGCTCCACCCGGCGTTGTTTGCGGGCTTATTTATGTATACATGCAAACTGGAGAATATAACCCTAATTCGCAGCTTGCCAATACTAATGAATTTAGTCTCCAGCAAATTGGCGCAACTGCCTATCAGATTTTAGATAACCTTGGAAATGTTGTGACTCATGTAGACACATACAGTCAAGCACTTATTGCATCCTTACAAGCAGGGTTTGTACAAGCACAACATATTGCAACCAATTCTTTGGCTGTTGCAACCAATAATATTACTATCGCAGGACAGTCACTACAGGATTATATTATTACTGTTGTGCAAAATGCCGGGTTAGTGAGTAGCACTCACATTATCTCCCCGCTTGCCGAGATAGATACCATACATACCAACATAATTTCTCCGCTTAGTAACACCGGGAATATTTCTCTTTCTTTTGAAGATAATACACTTTCTATAAGAAATGGCACCACAACAAACAGCGCAGTTGTTGCCCAAATTGACAATTCCGGCAACGCAACATTCAGCGGAACGCTAAATTCAGAAAATCTTGCAGTAAATTCTGATGCAACAGTCTCCGGGACTCTTCATGCCGGAAGAATCGTGGCTAATGAAATAGATGGACTTTCTGCAGCAGTGGGTACATTATCTGCTCAAAACATTACAAACGTCACGAATATTTATTTCGCAACTCCGTCTTCTGACATTGCAAATGCTGGTACTGCAAGTGCACAAAATCTCGCTAGCAGTTATTCTCCGACACTGCCAGGCGGATATACCAATTTAGCAAGCTTCTCAGCATATTTGGCATATGTTCCACAACTGTCAGCAACCACTGCAACGTTTGCTCAAGGACTTATGTCACTTGGTCCAACATCTCTATCTGACACAACAATTACAGGACAACTCTCTATTGGTGCACAATTTATTCTTTCTGATAACAGTATTAATGTCTTAGGAGGAGACTTACAGTTGCAGCCTTTGGCACAAGGAGGCGTTTCAATAGCAGCAGGACAAGTAAAAATTGACCAAAACGGAAACTTAACAGTTAATGGAAAAGCAGTCTTTAATAGTTCCCTAGCAGTAAAAGTTCTTTCTCCACTTCCTAACCAAGACTTGTCTGTACAACTTGGAGACAGTAATAATCCAAACCCTTCATCTCAATTCAAAGTAACCAATGCAACCGGTTCTGCTGTTTTCGCAGTTAACCAACTTGGAGATGTTGTTGCAAGCGGAACTGCAACTGTTGCCAAACTTAATCTAGAACTTGCCCCACCTGCCTATGCTGTTTCTGATACAGAAGTACAGGCAACCGGTTCTGCAGGAACAACCCAAATTAATTCTTATCAGAAAGAAATTACCATAGATAATCCATTGGTTACCGATAAATCACTTATCTACATTACGCCTGTTGGAGATACTGGCCAGATTCCAGTCTTAATGAGGCAAGTTCCAGGAATCAGCTTTACTGTTGGCATTCCACAGCCAAATGCGACAGCCACACAGTTTAACTGGCTGATTGTAAATTAAGAGATACTATATATAGTATAAAATCTATCTTGAGGCTTTCAGTTGATTGATTTGAGCTATAACATCTGCATTATTGCCCGAAGCTGCAACAGCCTTGTCAAATTGTTTTTCTGCTGCATCATATTGCTGTAACTTCCAAAGTGTTTTTCCATATGTGTACAAAAATCTCACATCATTCTGGCTATATGGAGCTAATGCTTGTAAGAGCGGAAGAGCTTTTGCATACTTCTCTTCTTTTAAATATAAAGCCATAAGATTAATTTGTGCAGCCTCAAAATGCGGTGCCAAGGAAAGGGATTTTTGTAAGGCAACTTCTGCATTTTTTACATCTCCCTTTCTCTGATAGGAAATTCCCAAATTGTTATACACTTGAGGCAGATCGGGAGTCAAAGCAATGGCTTTTTTGTACTCAACAATTGAAGCATCTAAGTGCCCAGCATCTGCATACGTCATACCTAAATTATTGTGAAGACGTGAAGAATTTGGGGCAAAACCAAGCGTATATGTATAAAATGTAAGTGGGTCTGACCAAATGTTGTTTTGTCTTATTGTCAAAACAACACAAATGCAACAAAGTAACATTATCCCAAGTGTTCCAAGCTTAGTTGCTGCAGCTTTACCAACCAACCCCGCAGCTATTTGGATTAGTCTAAAGAGAATAATAAAAAAACCAACCATAGGAATATACAGCCAATGCTCATACAAAATACCATTAATAGGAATAATGCCTGACACAGGCACAAGAAAACTGGCTGAGAGAAGAAATCCCAAGCCAATAACTGCTGTTTTGTATTTCTTTATTTCCCATATAATAAGAATGATTAAGCCAATAATAAGCAAGATAAAAGCAGCAACCCAACCGGAAATAAAGCTTGTAACCAAACCTACTTCCCTTTCCATATGCAACGGATATGGGAAAAGCAGAAGACCAATATAAATCCATACTACTTTTGTAAACGTAAATAGCCTGACAAAAAGATGTGTTGAATAAAAGTTTGTAGTGTTATAAAAATTAAGCGTGTTATTAAAGTTAAGCAGCGTTAATCGAAGCAAGAAATACCCTACTGAGATTACTGTTATCACTGATGCCATTAGAATTGAGACCAAAGCAATTTTTTTTGTTTTCACATAGTGAAAACCTATTATTCCTATAAATACAAGAAATCCAGCCATAGCTGTTTCTTTTGAAAAAATACTTAGCACGTAGGATACAATGCTAAGAATATATAATAGTACTCGCTTTTTCTTTGCAGATATTGCATGCAAAAAGACTAAAAGAGACAGAAAAAAGAAAAAGGTATATTGCGAATCTCCACGAGAGTTAATATAGGTTATAGCCTCTGTCTGGATAGGATGAACTAAAAATATACTGCTTACTGCAAAGGAAAACAGCTTTGAAAGGCCAAGTTGTTGTAATACAAAAAATAAGATAATTCCCGCACCTACATGAAGCAGAAAATTTGTTATATGAAAGCCAAAAGGATTTTGTCCCCACAGTTTGGTATCTATAGCAAAGCTTAATGATGTCAGCGGACGGTAATAATTGCTCTCAAGCCCAGCTCCCGCCACGGTATTTGTAGTAAAAATCTTTTCTACATCAAAATTTTGTACATAAACATTTTTTTGGATAAATTGCTCATCATCCCAAATAAAAGGATTGTTTAAAGAAGAAACATAGGCAAAAAGAGTTATGCCAATAAGAAGTGCAACAAGTTTCTTTGTGGTCATAAAGCAATTCTAACATAGAAAAAACCTATGTTTATATACGTTGTTGACAAATATTATAGGTCGATATATAATGAGCTTTCTGTATGAAACTATATAGATCTATAGCATTTTTTGGCATTTTGGTGGTTATGGGATTGTATATTAATGCAATACAACCAAGTGCTGTAAAAAATGCTAATGCAGATAATCCAACTGCTACAGATACCCAATCTCCAACCAATACAATAGTTCCGACAGATACTGTTGCGCCAACCGATACTACCTCTCCAACAGCATCACCAACTGATGAAGATCCTACTGCTTCACCAACTTGCATCCCATTGCCATTATGTGCCTACGATCACCCAGCATGCGAGATTGCTTTTCCAATAGGAGAATATTGCCCAGCAAATTCACCAACACCAACAGATACAATAACACCAACTGATTCTCCAACAGATACACCAACAGGAACTGTTAGTCCAACCGATGTACCAACTGCAACACCAACTCCAACAACAGATATGACTAATTGCACACCAATTACTGTGTATCTTAACGGTGTTGCAGTAGTTGTTTGCCAACAGCAATTACAATATCAAAATCAAAGTATTAACTTTAACCCGGTTATTAACAATAATCCAAGCAATACAAATAACAATAACAACACAAACAACAATAATATTAATGCCAGCCAAGTATTGGGCGCAGTTTATTCTCCTTCAAATGCATCTAAATTGCCTGGAACAGGTACACCAGATATTATCTGGGAAGTATTAGGAGGCATTACTCCACTTGGATTTATCTTACGAAAGATCTCCGGAAAATAATATAGTATTTTCTCTCTAAATTTATCCTTGACATTATATTTTTTGGTTGTTACAGTAGATTAATCCTGCCTATGCAAAACTCAAAAAAACAAGTGTTAGAATACTTGCAAACAACACTCCAATTTATTTGGGGAATCTGTTTTTTACTCTTCCCTATTCTCTTTTTCAACGCAACAACAGAAACATACATAATGCCAAAACAAATACTTATTACAGTAGTTGCTTTAGTGTCACTTCTGCTTATTGGTGTTAATGCAATTATTAGTAAAAAAATTCTTTTACGAAAAACATTCTTAGATTTGCCGGTATTCTTATTTATTCTTGTAATTGTTTTATCTGCAGTATTCTCTATTGCAAGAATTGACGCACTTGTTGGAGCAACAATGTATGTTGTTTTAGGGATTAGTTACTTTGCAATTGTAAATGCAGCTAAAACAGAAGAATCTGTTTTCTTTTTTACTGCTTCATTAGTGTTAAGCGCTTGTGCAATGGCAATTATTCACATGCTCTCTTATTTTAAAGTCTATGTTCTTCCTTTTGCATTTACCCATACCAATTCTTTTACTACAACGGGTAGCTTATTAGAACACAGCTTATATCTTGCAGCAATGCTTCCTGTTGCCGGATACTTTGCATACCCATTAATAAAAAGAAAAATAAATGAAAAATCAATTGCATTTTTAATTGCAACACTTATCTTAGCTGCAGATATCGTATTGGTTATCTATCAAATCATTATGCAAAATAATTTAGTTATTCTTCCCTTTGTTACTGGATTTCAAATTGCATTTTCTACAATTTCTCAAGATACAACACGCATTGCTCAAAGCTTTTTCTTTGGCAGTGGTACTGGCACTTTCTTTATGGACTTTACCAGATTTAGACCACTTAGCTTTAATTCTTATCCTTCTCTTTGGTACTTAAGCTTTTTCCAATCATCAAGCTATGTCTTAGAACTTATTGCAACCACTGGAATTTTAGGCTTTTTAGCTTTTGCCTTTATTATTATAAAAACAGTTATTAAACCGGTAAAATCATTCCATAACCCACTCTATATATCACTACTTATATTAATAATAAGCTCAATTATTTTTCCTTTCTCTTTTATAGAAATCGCATTATTCTTTTTTATTCTAAGTTTGTTTGTTGCTCAAGAAGGAATAAAAAACAGTACAAAATCTTTTGACCTTGAATTATTCTTGGTTACATTAAGAAGAGAATTATTTAATGCAGAACACAAAGTACAAGCTGCAAAAACAAGTCAGATTATGCCAATTGTCTTCTCTGTTCTTTTATTTGCAATTGCCGGTGTTATTGGATATTACGCAACTATTTATACTATCTCTGATATTATTTTTAGCCAATCTATTGTTGCAGCACAACAAAATAACGGGACAGCAACCTATCAAAAACAAATTCAGGCAATTTCACTCTTCCCTTACAGAGACAGTTTCTTTAGAACATTTTCTCAAACAAATTTATCTATTGCTAATTCAGTAATTGCATTAAACTCTCAAAAAAATCAAAAACCAGATCAACAAGTACAATCAACTGTTATTAATTTAATCCAACAAGGTATTAATGCAGCAAAAACAGCAACAACGCTTTCTCCATACAATGTCTTAAATTGGCAAAACTACTCTTCATATTACAGAAGTATCTTAGGATTTGGACAAGGATCAGATACGTTTGCAATACAAGGAATGCAGCAAGCAGTTGCTTTAGATCCTAACTACCCACAAGAATACATGACATTAGGTGCTTTGTACTATCAATTAAAACAATATGATAACGCAATCAAAGTATTCCAACAGGCAGTAAATTTAAAACCTGATTTTGCAAATGCATACTACAATTTGGGCCATGCATATGAAGAAAAAGGTGATCTGCAGAATGCTCTTGCACAATATCAAATAGTTGCACAATTAGTAGTAAGTAATAAAGATAATGAAAACAAAGTGAATAAAGAAATAAGCGCATTGCAAGATAAAATTAAAGCACAAGGAACATCTAACACAACATCTACAACGCCAGTAGTAAAACCAGTACAGACAACAGCAAATCAACAATTATCTCTTCCGGTATCCCCAACTCCAGCTCCTTAAACAACTTTTCTTTTAATAGGAAGAAAGAATAAGAATGAGGCAACAAAGGCAAAAACAGTTATATAATTACTCAGTTTTTCTAAACGCGTTTGTGTATAAGAAGCTATAATCGTATGCTTTCCTGCTGGAAGGTGCAAATGCACATATCCATACGAATCAAGCATAACATGAGAAACTTTCCCATCAAGTGTTATATTCCATCCCGGAAAATATCTAACATATAGTGTAATTGATTGCTCTTGTGGCATTGTAACTATAAATGTTTTAGCAGCAGCAGTTGTTTTTTCTTCTAAAATGTTTCCTTTTTTTTCAAAGGTGATTTGAGAATAAATGGTAGCTGGAGTTACTCGTTTTATTGCCGTTGTGGGGTCATAAAATGACTCAGGATCATGTTTTGCATTAACGTAGTCTGAATAGTTAGTAAATCCATTTTTATCAAACACAAGCGATTGTTGTGAGTAATACGTTAATGGATGTACATATGGCACATATAAAATACAAACAAGCGCAACTATTGCGATAAAACTTCTAAAACGAAGCGAATCTGGCAAAAGAAAAACTGCGTACCCTGTTAAAAATGAGGCTGTAAAAATTCCAACAGATAAAAAACGCCATGGATATTGTACAAAAGTAAGGAAAGGAATTTTTTCCCATACAAGCTTTGACCAAAATCCGGTCATAAACAGGGAAAAGAAAAATATGGCAATAAATATACCTAGCAACCAGAATTCTCTTCTCCATTTTTTTTGTATAAGAAACACTAAAAGAAAAATAACTAAGACTAATACAAAAAATATGTGCAGCGATCCAATTGCAAATGGCATGGTGTCATTGCACCCAGGAACTGAAAACCCATATCCCCAATCTGTTTTTAATAACTGAGAAAAGCAAACAAAATGATTATGAAAATCATAATTCCCTGTCGCTGCCTTTTGTAAAAAAATAAATTGTTTCTCAAAAAAAGCAGGAAGTAGAAAAAATGCACTGATTAAAAAACCAATACTTGTTACCAACAACAACTTCAAAATATTTCGTACTCTATCTTTTTGTATCAAAAAATAGAGACAATACAAACCTGCTAATGGCAAAAACATAAGTGCGGTTGGCGGATGAAATAACAAAAGGACAGCAATACTTAGAGAAGTAAGCCACCAATAAAAACGATTTGCAGAGGTAAACATACCGTCAATTCCTAAAAACAAAAACGGAACTATGCTTAAGGCAGCAAATTCTGGCAATGCAGCCCGCACAAAAATATCTACAATGTGATATGGCGCAAATGTATAGAAAATTGAGGCGATGAGCCCGCCTGCTAATCCTGCTTTTCTTTTTGTAAACAAAAACATGCCTACTCCACCTACAACCCACAAGCCTAATGAAGTTATTTTTATAGCATCACTTGTTGAAAAATGCAGCAGTTTAAAAAGTACTGTCAGGTAATAAAATCCAGGCTGATAAAAGGTGAAGAGAGGCTGATTAAATCCTGGAAAAATCCAATCTATTACTCGTACCGGCAACTGTCCTTGTGAGAATGCTTCATAAAATTTTTGAACATAGACAGTGTGTAAATAAATATCATGACCAAAAAAAATGCCAGCATTTACGAAAGGGAGTGCAATGAAACTAAGTAACAAAAGAGAGACAAGTATCATTATCCACGAAGAGAGAGCAAGCCTTTTCATACTCCTTATTCTACAGAAGGGATTCCTTTATGACTAGCTGGTTTATATATTCCCAAAAATGCGCTGTACCATGAATTTCTGTTTCATCACTTCTATGCCCTTTTGGACAATTACTATCCATTTGGGAAAAAATTCCTTGTTTTAATGCCCATTCAATAAATAAAGCTGCTATTTTTGGATCTTTGGGAAGTCTTACACCCCGCCAATGTGAAGCTGCAGGTAAAATATTGTCTTTTGGAACAAGAGGCACACTGTGCAAACTGGCGTGTTCTATATATGCTTGTTCTTTTTCTGTTGGTATTAAATGATGACGTCTTAAAAAGTACAAATTATCACGCTCTTGTCTACCCACAGGCTCTGTAAAAAGCAGAATTGATCCACCAACATAATTTGGGCAAAAAAGTGCTTTAAAAGCCTGTTCTGACGGTTTTGTGACCTCAAGAGCAATACATTCATTTTGATATGCTTTTTCGTATTCTCCCACAACTTCTCTATCGGTTAGTGATATATGTAAATCTACTTGCGGCATTTGTGCACTGCTCTCTAAAAAATGTTTGGTATATGGAGTTTTTTTCCCAATAACATGAAAGAAAAAACGTTCATTATGGGCATATAAATGCCGCATTAAAAGTTGATAATAGCTCATACCAACTGCCGCACCTGACAACGGTATGGCAACATGAATTTTTGCCTTTGATTTAGGATCAACCTGAGCAATTCTTTTTTTATATTTTTCCTCTGAAAACTCTTTACTTAATAAAGGACTTGTTGGATAGCTATTCACGATTATTTTAGTAAGAGGCAAATTACTTTTTCTGGCATATGCGAGTAAACTTTCTGCTGTTCTCATACTTGGACTAAAAATTACATTTGCTTCGGGCACATACCAAATATGCTGAGGACTGTCATCGGTTATTTGTACTGCCAAAATAATTTTGACATTTTTCTCTTTCATAATGCGGTTTTTGATTTTTGCTAATTGATGAGCCAAGCCAAAATGTGTGGCAACTATGAGCATTGTCTTTGGAGTTTCAATTCTCTGATCTAAAATAGTTTCTAATTGACGATACAATAATTCTGAATGATTATTCATATATCGCCTGTAAAAATAGGTAAACAGATCCTCCCCTATTCCGTACTCAAGTGCGAGCATGAGGAGACGGGTTAAGGGATGAATACTGGCAATTCTATACATAGCAGTAACTGATGTATCTTGTGCGCCTAACAATATTGGAGTTATTTCTTCTGGCAAACCATGATATAAAGCATCGGTAACGCGCAGATGACCTAATCCAAACGGAGAATATGCTAAAACCAAAACAAGCGATTTATCTTTAAGGGCAGATAAAGACGACATACTCTTAGTGTACGAAACAAGAAGCAAGCAAGCAAGAGAAACTGTCTTCTACCCTTATCTTTCTCCTGTTTCTTATACACAAAAGCAACTTTTTCCACCTAACAAAAAACACTCCCTTTTGGGGAGTGTTTTTGTTTGTGTCATCCTGGTAAATCCACAATCGTGGACTCCAGGTTTGATTCTGGACTAGCCAGAATGACACAGAGTATTAGCCTCGCTTTGCTCTAAAGCAATCTCGACATAATACTGGTCTATCACCTTTTGGTTGGAATGGTACTGTGTCTTTTTTGCCACAGTTAGAACATGTAATCTCGAAAGATTGTCTTTGTCCTCCACCAAATCCTCCACCTCGGCCATGAGAATCGCCCATTCGGGATTTTTTTGCTGCTCGACATTCTGCACATCGAACTGGTGCATTTTGAAATCCTTTAGATGCGTAAAATTCTTGTTCTGAAGCGGTCCAAACAAATGGTTTGCCACAATCGCGGCAAGTTAATGTTTGATCTTGAAAATTTGCCATTTTAGTATTCACCTCCTCTTTTATCGCTTTCCCCTTGAGTTCCTTTTTCTTGTTAGAGAAGGTGACCTTGGAGTTAATTGACTATCTAGTAGTATATAGCAAAAAGCCCGAAATAGCAAGTTTTTCTCTATTGCGGACCATACATATGAGCATTGTAGATATAGCGGATAAGCATCTGCTGGGCCATGTCTGTTTTGCCGGCATCTTTAAGGAATAAGCCATAATGGTAGTAGTAAATGGACGAATCTTGATGATATTGCTCATCGTGGCCAAAAAGGGTTAAGGTGTCTTTCCAGTCTCCTATTCGCACATAGCTTCGAATGGCAAAAAAGGGCAAAAAAATTACCAAAATAAGCAACAGCCATACCTTTGCTTGATGAGATTTTTTAATCCACGCAGCAGCAATTAACGCAAGCATGCCTAAAACACCTATTAACGGGCCATATACCCACCGCTCTGCTATGGTTGCATCAATTGGGAAGATATTGCTTACAATCCCAAAACCAACCATTGCCCAGATAAAGAAAAATATATACAGTTTTGATTTAAGCTTAAACAGAAAAAGCACAAAAAAACCAATAATTAGCAAATCAAACGGCAACAAAAGCACAAAACGAGTATCTGAGATGCTTCTTACTACCCATAAATACCATATGTATAAATCTTTGGGAAAGAAAATGAGACGTATATAAGTATAAAGTTCATAAGGAATGGTAATAAGCCGCTGTGGCAATGAAGCCATCATAATTGGCTCAGGAATTTTTGTATCAAAAGGAACATGAGCAATCCCAAGTCGCAAAAGTATATATAAAAGAAACCCAGTTGCATTTGCTAAAAAAAGGGCAATTGTTTTTGACCTATTATATAAATATGCAGCCAAGGGTGAAACAATAAGAGCGACTACACCTGCCTCTTTAGATAAAAGTGATGCAAATGTGCTTACCGTAATAATAATCAGAAGTTTTTTAGAAGATTTTTCCAAAAAGCGCAAACTAACCAGCATGGTTATAAAAAGAAAAAACATATACAACAGCTCTTGTGTGCTTGCAATAAATGCCACACTTTCTACGTTTGCAGGATGAATTAAGAAAATAAGGCTAATAAAAAATGATAACACCTGCTCATGCTGCATTTTTTGCAAAGCAAATAATTTTCTTAAAAAAACGAATAACAAAATGGTATTTATCAAGTGAAAAACAAGATCGAATAAATGGTAGCCAAAGGGATTCAATTTAAAAACTACATAAATAAGAGCGAATGCAGTTTCCATAAGCGGTTTGTAATACACTCCGTTTAATTCTTTCCCTGAAGGATCATAGACAGTACTCCCTAAAAATAATTGCGGGATAGTATTTACATGCTTTATAAGTGCATTTACTTGAATCTGATATTTATCATCTCCCAGAGCAAAATTATTGCCAAGCATGCGTACATAAAGCAAAAATCCAATAAGACATAACACAAAAGAAATCTTTAACAAAGAGGCATGTTCAATTTTTTGCATCAGTTTATCTATCACTTTTTTATTATAATCACTCCCCTACACTTTTACCATAAATGCTTGTATAGTACAGGTATGCGAATGCTCAAATTTTTCTTTATTTTTCTTTTATTTTTTTTACTCTTTACTCTGTATTTTCATCCTTTAACTGCATTAAATCAGGATTTGGCAAGACATCTAACTCTTGGCAAAATTATTGTTACGACTGTGCATATTCCTCATGAAAATTTATTTTCATATACCAATCCACATTTTGTTTTTATTAATTCTCATTGGTTTTCAGAAGTTGTTTTTTATCTTCTCTCTCTTGTGGTTGGCGTGTTTGGTATTGGATATGTTGGTGTTTTATTGGGAGTAACAGCGTTTGCAGTTGTTTTTATCTATAGCATAAAACAAAAAACAAATTTGTTTGCCCTTTCTATAGTTACGTTTTTAAGTATCTTTATTTTACTTGAGCGCACAGACCCACGACCTGAGTTGTTTAGTTTTTTGTTTACTACTTTTTTTATAACAATACTTTATTATTTCAAAAAGCATCATACTAGATTAATTTATCTACTAATTCCCGTACAACTTTTATGGACAAACATGCATATTTACTTTCCAATAGGAATTGGTATTCTTGGTATTTTTGTACTTGATGCTTTGTGGACAAATAAAAAGCAGATTTTTGAGAAAAAGAACTTACCAAAGCCGGTTATAGAACTTTTGATTGTTCTTTTTATTGCAAGTGCAACGCTGTTTATAAATCCGTTTGGGATAAAAGGGGCACTCTACCCTTTGTTTATTTTTAACAACTACGGAGTTGTGCTTGAGGAGAATCAAAATATTTTTTTGGCACAAATGAGGTTTATGCTTCCTGCAATCTGGTTTTTTGAAATAAGTGCTGTTTTATTATTTGTGGTTTTGTATTTGAATAAAAAGAAAACCTCACTTGCCGACTGGCTTTTGGCAATAAGCTTTACTCTTATTGCCACCACCGCTGTTAGAAACATGCCTTTATTTGTCTACGCAGTATTTATTCCTTTTGCTTTGTATCTTTCACAAAGCACACAAAGTATGTTGCAAAAGAAAAATACGCTTGTTTTATATTGCATTGGAATAGTAACTACACTTAGTTGCATTTATTTTGTTATAGCTTCACAAGGCTTTGGAATTACTGAATCTACCTTTCCCAAGCAAGGAGTAGATTTTTTTATCAAAAACAATCTGACAGGCCCGATCTTCAATAACTTTGACACTGGCAGTTATTTAATTTATAGACTTTTTCCAAGAGAAAAAGTGTTTGTAGACGAACGCCCAGAGGCTTATCCTACCAGCTTTTTTACTAAGGTATATGGCCCTATGCTTGCCAACTATGCTACTTTTAAACAACAAGAAGCAAAATACAAATTTAATTCAGTGTTTTATGAATATGGTATAAGTCCGTATTATAATCCAAATCTTTTTACTTCCCTTTTAGCTGACTCTTCTTGGCGCTTAGTATATCTTGATGGATATACAATTATTTTTGTAAAAGATATACCTTCAAATAAAGCAATCATAGAAAAATTTGCTATAAAATCAGATGCATTTAATCCAATAAAAATTACAAATATAAAAGCGCTGTACAACTTGCTTTTACTTTTTCAAAGACTGCAATGGAATAAATCTGAAATTGCTGCACTCAAGCAGGTTTTAAGCCTAAATCCTAAAGATTGTACTGCTTTACAATCACTGGCAAATGCATTTTATGCAACAAATGATACAAGTATGCAATTGTATGCACAACAATATAGCACACTTTGCAAATAGTCTTGATACAATATATCTATGAAGCTTAGAAGCCTAATCCCCTATATATTTCTTGCTTTGTTAGCTTATGTTTTTGTTGCAGGAATTATCGGACAACATGTCTTAGATGCAGACACCTGGTATCACACAAAATCAGGAGAAATTTTTGCAACCCATGGCATTGTATTTAAAGATGTGTTTTCCAATTTTGCATCACAAAGGGAGTGGATTCCGTTTGAATGGCTTTTTCAGGTTATTTTGTATCTGTTTGTTCATACATTTAGCCTTAACAACTTGGTATATTTTGTCAGTTTTTTTGTATTTTTGCAGATTGCTGTTTTATACTTCTTTTTACGAAAAACATTCACCCTAAAGCCAATTTTCGCTTTTTTGCTGTGCTTTGCATTTTTAGAAATTACCCAAAGCTTTATTAGTGCAAGAACGCAAATTGTTGCCATTATTTTTTTTATTACTAATCTTAACCTTATCCTTTATTACATACTTCAGAAGAAAAACTTACTCTGGATTTCTCTGCCAATTACGTTGTTGTGGTCGAATTTGCATGCATCAAGTGTTTTAAATGTTCCAATGTTTTTAGGCTTTGCAGTACTTTTAGTATTTGCAAAAAAAGCACTAAAACAAGACTATAGTTTACAGCAGGCAAAAATACTTGCTCTTTTTGGATTGGGAAATTTGCTGCTTAGTCTTCTCCCCCCTGTTGGCTATTTGCAATATGTCTTGGTAGGACAATATTTGCAAAACAACCATGTTATTAGCGAATTTGTGTATGAATGGGGACCTTTATTACAAAGCCCTGCAAAGTTATATCCTTATGTTGCTGTGTTGGGAGTTGTTGGCATAGCAAGTGGTATAACCATTTACTTTAAAAAACCACTTACTTATTTGTTATTTGTTCCTTTTGTACTTATGGCTCTATCTGGTTTTACTGCCATTAGAAACACTTACTATGGCTATTTGGGCCTTATTTTTCTTGCTGGTTGGGCACTTTCTTTATGGAAAATAAAAAATAAATACATGCCGCTTTTTTACATAGCAACAGGCTTTATTTTTTGTTTATTTGCAGGTCAACTAATCTATAAGCAAATGTATCCTGAGAATTCTATTATGCAGGCATATCCGGTTAATGCAATGAGATTTATTCAAAAAACAAATATACAGGGCAATTTATTTAACGAATACAGTTTTGGAGGCTTTCTTCTCTATAACTTGTATCCCAAACACACTGTGTTTATAGACGGCAGAATGGATCCATACATGTGCTGTGAATTATATGATTACCAAAAACTTTATGACAATAAATATCTTCCCGATGATCAATACCACACACTTTTAAATAATTTATGGAACAAATACAACATTTCGTATATCTTAATTAAAACACAGAAAAACACCTATACAACTAAAGTTTCCCATATTCTTTCTTTAGACAAAAACTGGAATCTTGTATACTGGGATGATTCATTTGAAATCTTTGTCCGCAATGACAATAAGAATACTGCTCTTCTTAAGCAATATGCTGCCCTTGGGGCAACTCCTTATGAAGATGTTCCATATAAAAAGGGCTTAGAAAAACAAGCGATTGCAGATTACTCTCGTATGATTGCTATTACTGACTCGGCTATTTCTGAAAATGCGCTTGGACTTTTACTCTGGCAAGACAAACAATATGCAACAGCCCAACAAGATTTTGAAAAAGCAGTAAATTTAAACGCAAACTTTGCATCCCCTTATGTAAATCTAGCTGCAATTTATACGCTAAGTCACGAGTATGACAAAGCTGTTAGTATGTATAAAAAGGCATTGATTCTTGATCCAACACGAGGCATTATCTATATTCGCCTTGGACAACTCTACAAAAATGTACTAAATGATACAGCTCAAGCTAATGCAGTTTGGCAAAAAGGCGTTCAAAATGCAGAAGCATTAAGTGACTTACAGCAGCTTCAACAACTCTTAGCCGGCAATTAGTGAAGATGGTAAACCAATCGTTCTAAAAATGATGTCATATCTGCGCTTTGGAAAATAATTCCGTTGTAAAAAAATAAAAGCACATTATGGACAAGAAAAAGAAGTAGTAAAAATGATACTGATTTATTCTTCTCAATTGGTAGCATGGCAATAATGATTAGTAAAAATGGCTCAACAGCCACAATATAGCGCATTTGAAACCCATACCCTGCTACTCCCATAATTGTCATTGCAACAAGAAGCGTTAGCGCAAAAGCACCAAACAGTATTACAGAAAAATTTATTTTTTTATAGATAGACTTCTTTGCATACCAAAATAAAAATAACAAAGACGGATTAACCAAAAATATACTAGTAAAGTAAAAATACCATTTTCTTACTTTTACTGTTAAGTATAAAAACGGATAATGAAGAATAGATTCTGCTGTTGGAGCTGTACTAGTAAATCCAATAAATCCTTGTTTGGCAAAAAAGTATAGTAGCCACAAACCAAATACAACCATTGGTAAAAAAAACAAGGCTATCTTTTTTACCTCTACTCTTTTCTGTATTGCCCAGAAAAGTAAAAAAGGTACTGCTAAGATTGCTGTATATCGAGTAAGCAAAGCAAGTGTTATGCAAATGCCGGAAAAAATTATATCTTTTTTCTTTTGTGTCTCAAAGGAAACTGCTTCAAAATAGAATGCTAGGACTATAAAAAGCGTCATAAGTAAATCTAAATGCAATTTAGTTGCAGTCAATAAAAGCATAGGAGAAAATAACGCAAGCACATATGCTTTTACTGCCGTTGTTTCTGATTGGGATATTTTAAAAGCCAGCTTATAAATAAAAATGGTTATAAAAACAAAAATAAGCGGTGGAATAAGAAAGTCTGCATATGCTCCACCAACAACGTACAACAATCCTAAAATAAATGGAAATACTGGAGGATGGAAAAAGATTGGCGTATCATAAATTGCTTTAGGCAAAAACCTAAGCATATCTGTACCTTGCAAACTATAACTGTGATGCAAAAATAACTGCATCCCTAATGTTTGATACACCACCTCATCTGTTTCTCTATGCCCTAAGGAAAGAGAAATAACAAACAGCAGTATATATACAACTGTTGCCAAAGAAAAAAGTGCAGATCTGTTTTTTAAAAAGGCAGTAATCATTGTTTTTTATTATATAAAGGCACATTTGATGGAAGCTGCATACTCTGATTTTGAGAGACAATGGTACTATCAAGTGCAAGAGCCTTTTGTAATGCATTGTGAGCTTCTGTAGTATTACCTAATGCATTTTCTACAACTGAAAGGTCATACCATAGCTGTGCATTGTCTGGAAAAAGCTGAAGCGATTTTACAATAAATGTTTGTGCTTCTTTTACATCTGCATGTCTAGTTAAAAAATCTGCATAATTGTTGTAACCAATATAAAAATTAGAAATATGCAATTCTTCCTGATATGTTTTTTGGGCATTGGTATAATCCCCTAGCTTTTCATAGGTTACTGCAAGATTATTTAATGCGACTGCTTTTGTGTAGCTGTCTGTACTCACCATTGCAGCATGCAAAAAGTGCTGCTTTGCCTCTTCTATAAAACCATTATTTAATAATTCCACAGCTAATAAAGATTCCATTGGACTAAAGTAAGTAAATTCTTTTGTATCACCGGTATAAGTGTTGTAACCAACCTTCCAATCTCTTTGAAACAGCACTAAGGCACTACTCCATTGTGAAACCCGAATAAAAGAACGAATAAATAGAATAAGAAGAATAACGGCAATAACGTACAAACCTGCTGTTTTTATTCCTTTTTTTGTAACAGACACACTTGCAAAAAAACATAACAGCATGCCGATTATTCCTACTTCCGGAAAATAAAACCATCTTCCTGCAGCTGTTGCATCAAGCGGCACAATTTGTAAATGCAACAACATGCCAAGAGTAAACCATATAGCAAAGAATACAAAAGCAAGCGTACATGGAGATTTTTTATATTTTAGAAAAACTCCAATAAGCGCTGCGAGTATCACAAAAATACTGTCTACCAGAAGTGGGCCGTAAAATGTAGTAAATGTAAGTGTTTTTATTCCCCACAATTGAAAAACAAATAAATCAGAAGGCCAAAAAAATGCTTTTAGATAATACTGAATCAAATATGGGATGTACAACAAACGCATTCCTAAAGGCACAGATGTGAGCGGAAAATTGCTTTTATTAACAATTGGTATGCCTGCTACTCCAAACCGAAGCGCTGCATACAAAATAATTGTTGGAATAATGCCAAGAAAAAACTGAAGTGTTTGTTTTTTTGATGCAAAGAAAAAGAGTAATAAAGGAATTACGGCAAAAAATAGAATACCGGTTTCTTTAGAAAGTAAACTGCATAACAGCAAAACTTGGGCAACTCCCTGCCACATATATGACTTTTTTGAAAGAAAAATAATCAGAGACAGCATTCCAAAAAAGAAAAATAATACATCTTGCAGGTTAGAAATATAGACAACTGTTTCTATATTGACTGGATGAATCAGAAACAAAAAACTGCCTAACAATGCCCCTAGCTTTGGGAAAAATTTTTTAAGTAAAATAAATACAAAAATTGCATTGGCAATATGAATTGCGACCTGTACAACATGCAAAAACCAAGAGCCATTTCCGCCAAGGTTATAGAAAATTGTAAAAAATAATAAAAGCACGGGTTTGTAATACAAGCCATGACTTAGTCCTCCACCGGTATTAAACGTACTCGTAGCTAAAAAATCTTTTGGGATATTGGACAAAGTTTGCACAAGCGGATTTCTGACGATCTGTTCTAAATCATCTGCCATAAAGGCACTAAATAAAGAACCTGCATACAAAATAAAACCAAGAAGAATATAGAAAAAAACAATGCCAACTGTTGGAATTTTCTCAAGCTTTTTAATAACTGCTTGCATACAAGTTTATTATAGCTTGTTGGAAAATAATTTAAACAGGCTTGAAGAAGGTGTGTGGACCCGATGGGATTTGAACCCACCACCTTTTCTATGCCATAGAAACGCTCTAGCCAAATGAGCTACGGGCCCTTGAGAGATTATTATACCTAAATTTACATAGCCAAGCCAGTGGACCTACCGAGAATTGAACTCGGACCACTGCAATGCGAATGCAGTATTCTACCGTTGAACCATAGGCCCGTAAGTGTTTTTTATTGTACTTAAATAAACGCTATTTGACAATTCTATCTAAAATAGATTGCACCTGAGGTGCAGCAATCTGGGCAAAATAGGCATCAGCCGTTGCCGTTGGATGTCCATCATAATGGAAATAACAAGTTGAACAAGTAATCTTCCTCATGTCTGGCAGTGTTGGAATATAATAAAATCCAACATTTTTTGCTATTTGTTTCATAGGAGTATCAAAATCAAATGTATTTAATTTTTGATCCATAATAAACCCTTCTTCTTCACGATAGGCAAAATTACTCTTAGACAAGAGGGATGAATCAGGAATAAAAAGAACAAAAAGTGGCCTGTTTCCAGCACAATCTTTTTTAAGAGAAGCAAACATATTCTCTAGCAAATTTTTTCTTTGTTGGAAAAAATTAGTATCTAAAATATGAAGAAAAAAATTCGGATCCTCATGAGCATATGAAACTACTGCCGGAAGTATTTTCCCTGTTAAAAAAAGCGCCTTAACTTGTAAACTGATATTTTTTAAAACGTCCGGGTTATTAAAAGCATAATTTCGTGCTTTTAATGACCAATATTCTGTAGTTATAAACTGCGATTGTCTTGCATCAACAGATTCAAGACTACGACCAATATATCTATAGTTGGTAATATTTGGCCATAAAAATGATTCTATAAATACCAATGGAGTTATTTCTGCCTCCCCCTGAACAGTATCATCAAGTCCGTTAAAACCTACAATAACGGCATCTATATTAAATCTGTCAGCATAATCCTGACAGACACGAGAATCAGCAGGAATGTTGTTGCCAGGAACTCCGGCATCAATAATTTCTACATTTTTTCCAGAAATGTTAAGCTGTTTTTCTAATTGTTTTTCCCATGTTTGATTAAGATCAACACCCCATCCAAACGTTGTTGAATCTCCAACCGCCAAAATTCTATACGTGTTAGCAGGTTTGGGCATAATAACTTCTTGGTTTCTAATTCCTTGGCTATTTATATTTACTGTTGAAGCATACTCAGTTGTAGCATAAGAGACAGATAATCCAGGAGTAAATGCAGTGAAATAATTTATTTTTTGCAAATACCATCCAAACAACCTATCCACGCCGACTGAGAGTAAAAAAGCAAACCCAATGCCAATGAAAATAAGAGTAAGCTTTTGTATAAATGTTTTACGCTTGCCGACTGTTTCTTCCATAGATTAAAATAATGAATAAACAAATGGTACTATTGGAGCCGATTGTCCAAAGAAAATAAAAAAAGAAATAACAAGCAACACAATAACAAACGGAATTCCCCACCACAACTTATTTTCCCAAAAAAATCCTAGAAGCTCTGTAATAATTCCTATTCTGTGAAAGATTTTTTTGATAAATTGCATACTCCTAGTCTACTTTTGTAAAACACAATTTTCAAGCACAAGAATGTCTATTCCGCTTTTTAGAAATGTGTTGTATGCATCTTGTGGACTATTCACAATCGGCTCTCCTTTTAAATTAAAAGATGTATTTAATAAAACTCCTATTCCTGTTTGCTTTTTAAACTCTTTAAGAAGTTTATAGAATTTTCCTTTATACGTTTTGTTTACAGTTTGAATTCTTGCTGTTTTATCTACATGCAAAACTGCTGGAATTTCTTTTGAAGCATTTGTTGTTGTTTTACAAACAGAAAGCATATATGGATAAAGTAATCTATCATCACCAACAAAGTATTTTTTTACATCTTCTTGTAAAACAGCAGGCGCAAACGGTCTAAATTCTTCTCTAAATTTGATTTTTTTATTTACTATATCTTTCATTTGTTTTTTTCGAGGGTCAGCCAAAATAGATCTATGTCCTAGTGCCCGTGGCCCATATTCTGCTCTTCCTTCAATATAACCTACAACTTTTCCTAAAGAAAGCTGTTTTGCCAAAAATGGCAGTAATTTTTTATCTGGAATTTTTGTAAATGAAATTTGTTTTGATTGTAAAAATGATTCTATGTCTTTTTGAGAGAATGCTTTCCCTAAAAACATATTGTCAATATTTTTTCGCTTTGTATTTCCCAAAATATGATGATATACATACAAAGCCGCTCCAGCAGCAGCACCGTCGTCTCCACTGGCTGGAAAAATAAAAATATTCTTAAATCTTGTTCGTGCTCTTATTTTGCCATTAACTACACTATTTAATGCAACTCCTCCTCCCAAACAAAGATTTTCTGTGTTTGTTTGTGCTTGTACATAATGTAAAAGAGTAAAAATAATTTCCTCTGTACATGCTTGGAGGCTTGCTGCTAAATCAAATTTGTTACAAGCAGAAAATTCTGCTTCAAAAATATCTGAATGCATCTTAGTTGCATTTTTATTGAAGCTAAAATATTTTTTATGCAACACAAAGCTTCCGTCATTTTTTAGCGTGTATAGCTTTTGTATCTTCTTTTGATACTTTGGCTTACCAAAAGAAGCCATACCCATTACCGTATATTCTCCATCATTAATTGGAAAGCCCAAAAACGAGGTAAATGTTGCATACAACAATCCAATAGAATCAGGAAAGCGTATTTCTTCTTTGGGAAGTAATTTATTCTCTTCTCCAATTCCCCACGACGTTGTCGTCCATTCTCCAGCTCCATCAAAAGTTACATATGCAGCTTTAGAAAAAGGTGATGGATAAAAAGAAGCAGCAGCATGAGACAAATGGTGCGGCACAAACAGAATTTTTGTAGAATCAATGCCAAGTAATTGAATATCACTTTTAATCCAAAGCTTCTCTGCCAAAAAATTACGCATGGAGTCAACAAAAAAAGACAACGAATGTGGAAAATTCTCTAAAGAAGTAATCAGATTTCTCTCAAACTTAACAAAGGGTTTTTCATAAAAAACCACATATGCTATATCCTTTGCCTGAATACCAGCTTGTTGTAAACAAAACGCAATTGCCTGTTTTGGAAACGACGTATCATGTTTTTTACGGGAAAATCTCTCCTCTGCAGAAGCAACTATAAGTTGACCATTCTTCAGCAATGCCGCTGCACTGTCATGATAAAAACAAGAAATTCCTAAAATATACATTATTGTTTCAAAATATCTATTAATGTATCAGATTTTATACTCCATCGCCTCCATCCATCTTGTTTTTTATTTTGAAAAATTTTATATAAAACCCAAACTATAGGAAGAATTATTATGTAAACTAGCGTTAAAAGAATATTTGTTTGGAAAGCTACAATTTTTGCGGAAAATTCCTTTATGACCTTCATAAGTAGGCCAATTGTAGAAAAGCAAGCTATGATTTGCAAGAATTAATTCTTTTTTGAAATTAGATCTTCAACAAATGGATATGCATAATTAGCGAGCTGAGCATCTCCTGTTGCTGTAGGATGTTCATCAATTGGATAAAAACAATCAGGGCAACCGTTTTTTCTAAAATCCTGTAAAGGTGACATATATTCTATGCCTGCTCTCGTAAACATTGGCTTAAATATATTGTCAAAATTAAAGTTAAGTAATTTTTTATCCCACGTAAAACCAGACAGCTGCATAGCTTCTGCTCCCTCTTGTGAAATAAATCCTTCTGAAGGAATAAACATAGCTGCTGCAGGTCTGTTTTTTATACAATCTTGCTTTATTTCTGCAATTTTTTGAGCAAATTCACTTTGTGCTTTTTGACTTATTTGCGGCTGCAAAACATAGGTGTAATAATCAGGGTAAAAATATGCTGTTATTGCAGGGAAAGGACTTATTTCCCCATATAAAAAAAGCTGCAGCATATTTGCAGAAAGTTTTTGTTTTATAGTAGGATTTTGTTCTGCAAAAGCTGGACTAAAATTACTCCAATACGAAGACGTGACAACGGAATTCTGCTGCGATTTTAGCCAATCCATTGCAATAATCGGTTTATTTATTTGAAAAAGTGTTGGCCACAATTTTTGCCAGATTGTTTCATTGCCTTCATTTATTGATTGTAAATATCGCTGTGCAAAATCTTCTGTGCTGTTTACTCCAATAAGTACTGCATCAGCCTGCATTCTGCCTGCATATGCTTTACATGCAAGTAATTCATCAGCAAGTTCCATACCAGGTGCTGCAGCATTAACAATTTCTATTTTTTTCCCCGGAATATGAAGTTTTTGCTCAAGTTGTTTTATCCATGTTTGCTGTAGCTTTACTCCCCACCCAAAGGTAAAGGAATCACCAACTGCCAAAATTCTATACACATTATTTGGTTTTGGAATCTGAACCATTTGATTTCGTAATCCTTGAGAAGAAATATCAGTTGTTACGGTAAACTCTTTTGTATCTGAAAGTACATGCAACCCTGGCTTAAGCAGTAAAAAATACCCAGAGGTATTTAAATACCAATTTAAAAATCTATCAACTAGCGTTACAAGACAAAAAGCAAAAAAAAGTCCTACACAAATTAATAAAAGTTTACGCCACAACGGTATAGACTTTTGCATATTATTTTATTCTATTCTGTAAAGCATTAAAAAGCACCTGAGCGATGCGTTTTGTGCCAACTGGGGTTGGATGTCCGTCATACTTATAAAAACAGTCTGGACACCCGTCTGAGCGGAAATTTGCAAGTGCAGAAATATACGAAAACCCTGCCTTTGTTACCTCTTGAGAAAGTGAAGCATCCATATCAAAGGTTACGGTTTTATCATCCATAGCAAACCCTTCTTGTTTTTTATAAACAAAATAATCTTTTGAAACAAGCTCCGATGACGGCAAATTTACCACATAGACAGGCTTATTCCCCGAACAAGTCTGCCTAAATTCTAAAAGTTTTGCGCCTATTAATTGCATCCCTTCAGAAAAATATTTTTGATCTAAAATATGCACATAAAACTTTGGATCAACAGCAGCATAATAGAATTGCGCCGGATTTATTTTTCCATCCCAATATGGTTGACGTAAACTTGGATCCATATTTAATAATATGCTGGGTATTTTTTGTTCGTATGATCTTGCCTCTTGCTGCCATGCCTGAGTTTCATCAATAACATTGGGGTGATTTTGCAAATATGACTCATCAATCACAGGACTTATATATTTGTGCGGCAAACGAGTAAATGTTGGATAGAGCGTATTCCAAAATGGAGTTTCCTGCTCTAAATTGTGGTAAATTTCTAATCGCTGATTAATATCATCTGTTGAATCAAATCCTACGATAATAGCATCGGCCTGCACTCTCTGAGAATATGCAAGACAAGCCTGCTCGTAGGAATCCAGTTCTAAACCGGGAATACCTGCATTAACAATTTCTACTTTTTTGCCCTTTGCCGCAAACAATTTTTCAAGCTGCTTTTCCCAGGTATCTTGTACATTTACTCCCCACCCAAAGGTAAAGGAATCACCAACTGCCAAAATTCTATACACGCCGTTTGGCTTTGGTAATGCAATTTCTGCATTTCTTATACCAATACTGTTAATTTGTGCTTGTGCAGTATATTCAAGTGTATTAAAAAGTAACTTTAAATTTGGATTAAATGCTTCGTAGTAATTGCTGCTTTGCAAATACCATCCCATTACCCTATCGAGAAGTATTGAGAGAATACATGCACCAACAATTCCTAACACAATAAGTCCAAGTAATTTTTTTTTACTTTTTTTAAGCGGTGTGTTTTCCATGAGAAAGCTTTTTAATAGTAAAATGAAGCCAATTAAAAAGCAACTATTTAGTGAACAAAGATTGCAGGATTAATAGTTATGTCATTTTTTCTAATTTCAAAATGAACGTGAGGACCTGTTGTTCTTCCAGTTAATCCAATATACCCTACTACTGTTTGTCCGCCAATAACTTGTTGACCAGCATGAACTGCAACTGCAGACATATGAGCATACAAACTGCTGTATCCATCGCCATGATCAACCATAACATATGTTCCGTAACCTGTGTTCCAACCGCCAACTGTAACTCTGGAAACAACTCCGTCTTTGGTTGCTTTAATCGGTGTCCCAACTGGTGCTGCCAAATCATATGCCATGTGATACCAAATCGGATACTGCGTAATAACTCCAAAGATTGGCCAATTCCAACCGCCAGATGAGACAACATTGGTTGGCACTTTGGCAATATAACTTTGTTGTGCAGGTGCTTCTGTTGGTGGAACCCCATTTGGAACAATTAATAATTGACCAATCACCAAAGAAAAGGTTTCCGGATTTGCATAGTCATTAAACGGATAGTTAACAATGTTTTGTGCATCAATACCAAACTTTTTTGCAACTGAGTATACTGTATCCCCTGATTGTACCTTGTAAGCAATACCAGTAACGGGAAGAATTTGTAATGTATCTCCTTCATTTAAGGTATTTGATGTTAAATTATTTTGCCATTTTATAGTGTCTGTTGAAATGCCAAATTTATCTGCAATAGATGAAATCGTATCTCCTCTTTGCACTGTATAATCAATAATTCTGTCTCTTGGTTTTTGAGAAACATCGGTTTGAAAAACATTATTATCAACAGCAATTGGCTGCTCTCCTGAATGATTGGTCGGCAATTGATTAATAGATGCATTGCTTGATGCAAAAATTGGATACGTATCTGCAATAAATGGTCCTACTAATACGCCAACTCCCAATACACCCATGGTAGCAACATGCAAAAAAGGCCGATTGTAACGGCCTCGTTTCATAAGTAAAAATTTAACTAAAATATCCTTTTTATTTTCAAACCATGAAAATCCTTTTGTTAATTTTTTCTTAAAATAAAACCACAAATAATCTGCGAAAAAATGCAGGTCATGAAGTCTTTTTTGAATAAATACATGAACACCTTTAAAAATCTGCATATATACAATCCTGGAGGTATAAAAGATGGTACCAAAGATACCTTAACAAGTCAAACTAGATAATTAAGATTTGCCGAGATTTTTGAGGAAATCTTCATTGGTTTCGGTTCTTTCCAATTGTTGAATCATAATATCTGTTCTTTCATCTTCATTTAACATATCAATCATTCGTCTCATGGTGTTAATTTTTCTCATATCCTCTGGCGTAAATAGCATTTGTTCTTGTCTTGTTCCAGATCTGGAAATATTAATTGCAGGGAAAATTCTTCGCTCTGCTAATTTTCTGTCTAAATGAAGCTCCATATTACCTGTTCCTTTGAATTCTTCGTAAATTAAGTCATCCATTCTTGAGTTTGTGTCAACCAATGCGGTTGCTAAAATTGTTAAACTTCCGCCTTCTTGGCAATTTCTTGCTGCTCCAAAGAATTTCTTTGCTGGCCATAAAGCTGCTGGATCAAATCCTCCAGAAAGTGTTCTTCCGGATGGTGCAACCGACAAATTGTATGCTCTTGCCAATCTTGTAATAGAGTCTAAAAGAATAATAACGTCAATTCCCATTTCAACTAATCTTTTAGCACGTTCTAGTGTGATTTCTGCAACTCTGGTTTGGAATTCTGGAGCTTCATCAAAATTTGAAGCAATAACATCGCCCTTTACAGACATACTTATATCTGTTACTTCTTCTGGTCTTTCTCCAATTAATGCTGCCATTAAATGAGCTTTTGGAAAATTAGCGGTAATTCCTGCTGCAATTTCTTTAAGAATAGTTGTTTTTCCGGCCTTTGGTGGAGATACAATCATACCTCTTTGTCCAAAGCCAATTGGAGCTACCAAATCTATCATTCTTGAAGATAATGGATACTTGCCTGTTGTAAGGGTAACCTGCTTTTTTGGATAGATTGGTGTTAAGTCATCAAAATGAGGTCGTCTCATGGACTCCTCTGCTGGAACATCGTTAACTTTTTCTACTTTAAGCAAACCATAATATCGTTCATTGTCTTTTGGAGGTCGTGCGACACCAGCTACCTTGTCTCCTGGTCTAAGTAAAAATCTTCTGATTTGAGATTGAGAAATATATACATCTTTACTACTTGGGATAAACTTTGGTCGTAAAAATCCATGCCCTTCAGGCTGAACGTCTAAAATTCCTGATACTTCTTCTGTTGGACCTTGATGTGTTGGAGGTAAATCATTGTTACCTTGAAATCTATTATATGTTGGTCTTGGTGATACAACTTGTGGTTGAGCTTGAAATTGCACTGGAGCTGGAGCAACAGGTTCTGTTGCTACAACAGGCTCTACTGGGGCTTTTGGAGCCTCTTCAACTGTTTTAGAAGCCGGTGCTGTACCGACTAAATCATTTGCTGTATTTGATTTTTTTACTGGCATAGGAAAATTACTTAATAATGATTAATGGGATAAATTTCATGTGTTACGTGTACAAAAGTGCTGAAGATCGTGTTTCCAGAATGTATTACACCATATATTCATACACTTGTCAATAGCAATATTGCTGTTTTCACGCACTAATCCGATTACTACATAGCTAAAAATGCTTACTTATTAAGGCTTGAAAACATAACTACAGGGTGTTATAATGGTTTAATGATGCGAAAAGCAGCCATAGGCTTTTTACTCTTGGTAGCTTTTTTTTCCCTGCCTTTATCTAAGGCTTTTGCTCTTACTGCAAATATGGGTACCCTTGCCCTAAGCAAAACCGTTTTAAATCCACAAACAAATACCTATGTAAATAACTTAGGACTAAATGATCCAATGTATCACCCAGGAGAGGTTGTTACCTTTCATATAACAGTTGCTAACCTTGGAAAAGATACTGTCAATCAAGCTGTTATGAAAGATACTATGCCAGATTATCTTACCTTTACCGCAGGGCCTGGAAGCTATAACCCACAAAACAAAACACTTTCTTTCTTTGTATACAATATAAAACCGGGCACAACACAACAATTCTCTGTTTCAGCAATAGTCAACAATGTTACTTCCCTTCCAACCAACCAAACAGTAACCTGTGTTGCTAATAAAGTAGATATGGCTGCAAGCAATAATGAAAATGCTCAAGATAGCGCATCTTTTTGTATTCAAAAAACCTTTGCACCAGTTCAGACAACCACAACCCCTGATACAGGACCAGAAGCATTTTCTTATATAACAATTGTTGCCAGTGCCTTAACAGGATTTGGAATTAAAAAGTTTGCAAAAAAGGCATAGACTGAAGCTAAAATTTGACAGAGAGTAGGCTCTTTGGTATGCTTTCATTCATGCGATAATCTTCTGCCCTCCAAACCTTCAATTTAGGAAATACGTGCATAAAAACTATGAAATCAAACGAATTACCATTACCACTTATTTCTGTTATTTTTCCGGTTAGTAATGCCGCTTCTTTTCTTCCCACTTCTTTAGAAAGTCTTTTAACTCAGAATTATAAAAACATAGAGATTATTGCCATAGACGATAATTCTACCGACATTTCTTTTGCAATTTTAAAGTCTTACAAGAAAAATGATAAACGTGTCAAAATATCTCGAAATGTAAAGAAGTATGGCTTAGCTATTACGTTAAATAGAGCAATTCGACGGGCAAAAGGGAAATTCTTGGTTTTTATGGATGCACGTGACATGGTTACTAAAAATAAATTCCAAAAGCAAATACAGTATTTGCTTAAAAATCAGAAAACCGTTGCAGTTGGAACACAATGTATTTATTTAAACGATGAAAACAAAAGAATTGGAAAAAGTAATTACCCTTCTTTACATGAGCATATTTCTCAATCCCCTTTACATGGAGTTTCTATGCTATTTGAAGGCGTTATGATTAACAGATACAAAATTCCAAAGGATTTATTATACTTCCCAGCTACTAAGCATTTTTTCCTTTATTCTGATATGGCTGTTAAGCTTATTCAGTTTGGAGAAATTACTAATCTTTCTGAATATCTCCACTTCCACAGAAAACACTCCTCTACACCACTTTCTACAACAACAAAACAAGCTTTCTCACTTATGAAACTTTGGCTCTCTTCAAAATTTGATTATGAAATAGAAGCACTGTCTTTAAAAAATTTGTTTACAGGCTTTTTTAAGGCTAATACCTCAACAACACAATAATTACCCTTAATTTTTTCCAAATAGTATTTATCTTTCCCTCCCTAAAGCCATCCAGTTGTAAATAATTAAAAAATGTGTTGATTTTGCCTGTATCCACAAGCCAAACAACTTTTTTTCTATTCATTGTACATTCGCACTAGAATATGCCCGCCTTTGCTCTGCTTATATTTTTAGCCTCATTTTAAGCTTAAAAAGAAAAAAGTAAGAGTTTTCACAAAACTTAATAATTTTACCAACTCTAAGTTATCCAAAAGTTATCCACATTTTTTTGAATAAAAAAATTAGATTGCTAAATCAATCCAAA
>DASVYQ010000109.1:0-2279 GCA_036392095.1 Patescibacteria group bacterium | reverse complement strand
AATATATTTTGTAAAAAGAGTGTCGCTATTGTTACTCTCATGGCGTGGAAATGCTGCATAAATATGAGAGTCAGAAAAACATGAAGCAATTTTTTTAAGAGAGTCTTCTTCTTCAAAAATATTATCAACTGCTAAAATCATTAATAACTCTCCCTTTGCCTTTTTCATTCCAAGCTCTACTCCTGGCTCTGCTAAAACTTTTGTATTATGAATTACTAATGCATTATTTTTCTTTGCAATATTTTTTGTTGAGTCTTTTGAACCACCATCACTAACAATTATTTCAAGTTTGTCTTTTGGATATACTTGCTTGTTAAGTGAGGAAAAAAGAAGTGGTAAATCTTTTTCGTTATTAAGGGTTGGAATGATAATAGAAAGAAATGGATATTTCATTTTTTTAATAATTGCCAACTTTTCTTAACACTTTTCTCCCATTCAAATCTGCTTGCCCAGTTTTGTGCATTTTGAGAGAGTTTATTATACATTTTCTTATTTTCTAACAAAAGGCTTACTCCTTCTATGAGACTATTTACCGTAGAGTCAACCAACAACCCTGTCTTCTCATTCTGAATTGAATCCCGTAACCCCATAACATTATACCCAACAACAGGTGTACCAACACTATTTGCTTCTATAACGGTCAGACCCCAACCTTCTTTAAGAGACGGATGAACCAAAATCCAAGATTTCTTAAGTAACTGATATTTTTTATCTTCAGAAACAAACCCTAAATATATGGCGTCTTTAGGTAAATTTTTAAGCAGGTTCTTATTTTCCTGTTTACCGGCAATCCAAAGTTTTATTTTGGGAAATCTTTTTTTTAATTGCTTGAAGGCATCCAAGACATCAATTATTCCCTTATCATGAGAAATTCTTCCTAAAAAAAGAAGTGTTGGTGTTTTTTCTTTTTTCCCAAGGATTCTTTTAGGAATCCGTACTCCGTTGGGAATAATAGTAATTTGAGAAGCTTCTACTCCTAACCCTTCTAATTCCATTTTTGTAGAATCTGAAACTGTAATGAATCGAATACTTTTATATAATTTAAAAAAAAGAGGTTCTAATTTTTCCCCAATAAATGCAAACAAGAAAGGCATATTTTTATACCAGACCTCACCTGCTACTTCATGGATAAGAGCAAAAATCTTCCTCTTTTTCATATACAAAGGCGTGAAGAATGGAATAAAGTGGAAACAATCAATAACAATATCAATATCTTTAAACTCTCCAATAAGAAATGATAGAAAAACAAAAAGATGAACGGTATATTCTGATCCAAAACGAATTATTTTTATTCCTTCAAATGTCTCATGTTTTTTTGCACCTTTAAAAGAAGTACCAATCCAGGTAACATCAGCTCCTTTTTTTTGCCAATAGTGAACATGCTCTAAAAGCATAGCTTCCGCACCACCTGCCAAAGGGTGATGAGGGTCTCTCCAATTAAGAATAAGTATATGCATATTTATGGAAGGTTTACTCTGAAGTTTAGTTCTGGATCGTATTTCCATTTTCTTTTACTTTTATTGTCATAATATTTAAGTATCCGTAATCTATAATATACTGCAGCAGTATCCCATAACATATGAGATATTGCCTGCCAAAAATTTTTCGATGTAATAGATGACCAAGAGGAAAATGTAAGGGTCACGGGCGCTTCATGAATATTTTTATATCCTAAATAATGTGCAACCGCCAACATTTCTATATCAAATGCATATCTTTTTACCAATAATCTGGGCAAAACATCTATTAACACATTTCGTTTAAAAACTTTTAAACCCACCTGCGTATCACGAATTGAGAGTCCAAAAAACGTTTTCACTAATGACCTATACCCCCAAGACATGACTGTTCTCTGCCATGGATAGTTAACTTTTGATTTTGGATGAAGTTTAGATCCAATAACAATATCGGCATTTTTTGCTTGCATAATGGTAAGCATAATCTCCATACTTTTTGGATGTAAATCCATTCCAGAATCCAAAAAAGCAATAACGTCCCCTTTTGCTTTTGCCATACCATATCGAACCGCATATCCCTTCCCCTTATTTGTAAGATAGCCAAAAACATGTATCTTTGTGGAGCGAAGAGACTTAGCCTGTTGGAATGTCTTATCTAAAAACCCGTCAACAACAACAATAATTTCATAACTTTTTGTAAGCTTATCAAGGGTTTTTTTCATCCTTTGAAGGTCTTTTTTTATAGTTTTTTCTTGTTGATAAGATGGCACGATGACTGAAAGAAATGGAACTTTATGAAGAGATGCTTTGTGTCTTTCCATG
>DASVYQ010000108.1:0-2257 GCA_036392095.1 Patescibacteria group bacterium | reverse complement strand
GAATTGTTTTTGCAACTGCAATTGGTGTGTTGTTGGAAAAATGAGTTTTTACCACCGAGAATTTTTCGGAAAGAACATGAGCCATATATTCTTTTGTGGAACTTTTTCCATAACTTCCGCTAACTGCAATAACAAGAAGATTTTTCTGATTTCTCATTTTTTCTTTTGCTTTTTCAATAAGATAATCTTTATGAAGCTCCGTTGGAAAAGAAAATGTAAAAACAAAAATTGCCACTATTAACGGAGACAGAAGTTGAACAAGCAACAACCAAGCAATTGGAGTTGTCAAAGGAAGACTATATATTATAGAAAGAATAAAAATACTTCCAAGTGAAATAATGAGTGCTTTGGGGGTAAATGTCGGTCTTCTAAAAGAATTTTTTATTATCTGCGAAATAAAATAAAGTCCTTCTACAATAAAAAAGAGACCTCCGAGAATGTTATACCATCCAAGTATTGCCTCTTCATTAAGAATGACAAAAGTAAAGCCAATTATAAAGAGGAAGTTGATTAAAAGAAATGGAGACAAAAGGATTGATTTTCCCTGAATAGTCCCTTTTAAATGAACAAGTAACCGATCAAGCCTATACTCTTTTAATTGCCAAAGATATGTCCAGAAAAGAACTGTTTTTGTTATCCAAAGGAAAAAACCAATACTATATATTATGTATAAAATATTCATGTGTTAAAAAAAGATAATGTTTTTTTTGCAAATGATTGAGAATTACGATAAATAACGGCATGACCTGCATCCGCTATTTCTTCATATTTTGCGTTAGGTATTTTTTTTGCAATCATTTTTCCTATTTTCGATGGAACAACTGTATCAAGCTTTCCCCACAAAACAAGTACAGGATTTTTTATCTGATCCAAATAAACAGATGCATCTTCACTAATTACTTTTTTAAATATTTCTCTTAAATTTTTAGCCTTATAATAATCCCATTCTCCGATAAATCTATATATTCCCCATCGCATAGAATCTTTCAAAAATGAAGGAGTAAAATCAAATAAAAATTTTCCTTTTTTGACAACAGATTGCACAACTCGCTTCTTAAATGACAGTTTTTGTTTTATAAGAGGGCTTCCGGTAAATACAATCTTTTCAATAAGAGTAGGATATTTTGTAGCAAATTTTGCCGCAACTCTTCCCCCGAATGAATGCCCAATCACATATGCTTTTTTTATATTTTGGGATGTATAAAAATCTTTAAGGAAAATGACATAATCGTCCATAGTCATTCCTGGTTTTTTAATAGGTTGGTTACCAAATCCTGGAAAATCTGGGGTATAGACTCTGAATCCTTTTTTTTGAAAAATGTTTTTTAATGTATCGTACTTACTGCCTTGTAATCCCCACCCATGTAGAATAATAAGTGTTTTTTCCATAAGCTTGTAGTGCGCACCTCTGAGTATACCATTTTTGAAGGGAAAAAAGAAGAAATTTTACTTTACTGTTACACTTTTTGCAATATTTCGAGGCTTATCAACATTATTTCCAAGCTCAACTGCAATAAAGTATCCCAATAACTGAAGTGGAATTACATTCATAATAGCACTTGTTTCTTGTGTATCAGGAACAGGTAAAAAGTAATCAAAACTTTCAAGTTTTTCTGATGAAATACCGATGACCTCTGCGCCTCTCAATCGTACCTCATGAATCGCATTAATAACATCTGATCTGACTACATCATTGGAAAGAGCAACAATCACAGGAACACCTTCTTCCATCAAAGTTATTGCGTAGTGCTTTAAGTCTCCAGCCGGGATTGCATGAGCATGCTTATATGTTGTTTCAATAATTTTTACCATTCCTTCTTTCATAACCTGCAAATTTTGTGACTTACCAAGCAAGAATATGTCTTTTGATTTTTCTAATTTTTTTGCAAGTTTTTTAATTGTCGAAATATTTTCTTTATTGTCTAAATACTTTTCAATACTTTTTGCTAAAAATTCAATGTTTTCAGCTCCTTGAGTAAACTTTCCTCCTGCAGCTTTTGAAAGGAGATATCCCCATGCGATATGTGAAACAAAAACCTTTGTTGACACAACACAAATCTCTGGACCAGCTTGACACATGAATTTATAATCAGACATTCTTGTCATAAGAGATCCTGGCATATTAACAACTGTCGCAATCGCCACTCCTTTTTTCTTTGCATATTCCAGTACTTCCAAAACGTCAGCAGTCTCGCCACTCTGGGAAGGGGCAATAATGAGATCTTCTTTCGTAAATAAATCAAAGTACTCTCTCGCA
>DASVYQ010000107.1:0-5934 GCA_036392095.1 Patescibacteria group bacterium | reverse complement strand
GAACATATGTAATTGCTCCCTAAGTAAAATAAATGCAATTATCGGAACCCAAATGAGTCTTGTTCTAGAAATAATGGTCGAAATAGATAAATGGCTGTATGCATGCATTTTCATATAAAAATAAACCGAAATAAACTCTGTTAATCCCATTCCTAAGAGCAGTAAAATATTCTTAACAGAAATAATTAAGTGATAATCAAAAAAAACTAAAACTGCAAAAACAACTACTCTAACAAATTCAAAATACCACGCAAATAAATTTGTATCGTCACCATCTTCTTTTAAAATATATCTGCTAAAAAAATTTGAGGCATTAGAACAAATTCCAGCTAAAAGCGCAATTAAAATCCACGACATGAATTAATTGTACAGTATTTAAGAAATTAAATAATCTTTGCTTTTTTGAGGTTTTGAAGAATTCTTTTTTCTATTGGATATGCAAAAACATTAAACTTTTCGCCAGTTAATCTTTCGTAAATCTCTATATATCGCTTTGAAGCAGCAACAACTAAATCCTGTGGCATTGCTGGAATTTTGTCTTTGTACGGATCTATTCTTTGTGCGTACCAAAGTCGAATAAATTCTTTATCAAAATTCTCCGGCTCTTCGCCTTTTTCAAATCGTTCTTTATAAGTATCTTTAATCCAAAATCGAGAACCATCTGGAGTATGCACTTCATCCATTAATATTAATTTTCCATCTACAAGCCCAAATTCATATTTTGTATCAACTAAAATAAGTCCTGCTTTATTTGCAATTTCATTTCCTCTTTTATAAAGTGCATATGTTATTTCTTCCATTTGTTTGTAGATTTTAGGATCAACAATATTGCTCGCAAGAATTTCTTCTCTGGTTAATCGTTTGTCATGACCTCCATATTCTGCGTGTGTTGTTGGCGTAATAACAGGCTTTGGTAGTTTTTGGTTTTTTTTGAGTCCATCTGGAAAATCCAATCCGTAAATATTGCGCTCACCCTTATTGTAGGAATACCAAATAGATGTATTTGTAGAACCGGAAATGTATCCTCTGATAATCATTTCTATAGGAATTCCTTTGCATTTTTTAGAAATTAAAACATTTGGATCAGGAACACTAATAACATGATTTTCAACAATATCCTTTGTGTTTTCAAACCAAAATGCAGAAACTAAATTTAAAACAGCACCTTTATATGGAATATGACCTAAAATAACATCAAAAGCAGATTGTCTATCGGTGGTAATAATAATGAGCTTCCCGTCCTTCTCGTACATATCTCTAACTTTTCCTTGTTTTTTAGTACCTAGCTCTGGAATATCTATTGTTTTTAATGTGTGAGGGATAGCGTTAATTATTTGCTCATCTGTAACCATTACTATTATCCTTTTAACTTTTCTCCGTAGGCTTTAAATCCTTTTTCTTCTAATTCTTGCGCCTTTTCTAAAACAGAATCTGCCATTTTTGCTTTGTATTCTGCAAACCTTTTCATTAAATTTTCATCACTTGTGGCCAAAATAGAAACAGCCAATAATCCTGCATTTTTGGCTCCATTAACTGCAACTGTTGCAACCGGAATTCCAGGAGGCATTTGAACAATTGATAATAATGAATCCAATCCCTCCAAATTTTTGGTTTTAACAGGAACTCCAATAACCGGCAATGGAGAAAATGCCGCTGTCATACCCGGTAAATGAGCGCTTCCGCCTGCTCCGGCAATAATTACTTTTATTCCCTTTTCTGGTGCTGTTTTTGCGTATTCAACAAGTCTGTCTGGAGTTCTATGTGCTGAAACTATAGTTATTTCAAAGGGGATTTGGAATTCTTCCAAAAGAGAGGCTGCTTCCTGCATAACCGGTAAATCAGAATCTGATCCCATTATTATGCCAACCATTGGTTTACTCATATAACTAATTGAATAGTAGCATAGAAAGGTTTTTGAGGCAAGAATTATATGGAAATTGCAGCACGTGCTTCACGAGCTTTTTTTAGGGCTTCTTCTACTGTGTTTCCAACTGCTGTTATATGCCCCATTTTTCTATCAATTTTTGATTCTTTTTTACCATACATATGAATACTTACTCCTTCAATTACTTTGGCTTTCTCAATTCCTACTCCCTCGCCGTCTCCCTCTTTTTCTCCCAAAATATTTACCATAGCTGCAGCGGGAACTACCAAATCCGTAGCTCCTAATTCCATGCCGGTAATTGCCCGAATATGCTGCTCAAATTGTGATGTTTGACACGTTTCAATCGAATAATGTCCTGAATTATGCACTCGTGGTGCAATTTCATTTACTAAAACCTGATTATCTTTGCTTAAAAACATTTCTATACCAAAAACTCCGGCTCCTCGTAATTCCTGCATAACTTTAATACCCAATGCTTTTGCGTTTTTTGTAATTGTTTCTGATATATTTGCTGGAACGACAACAGTGTCACAAATATTTCTCACATGAGTGGTTTCAACAACAGGATATGCCATAATTTCTCCAACTGTACTTCTGGCAACCATAACTGCCAATTCTTTAACAAATGGTACAAATTTTTCTACGTACAAAGCTCTTGCCTTTAACTTTTCTAAACCCTTATCTATATCTTCTTCTGTTTTTATGAGTGCATTTCCTCGTCCATCATATGCATCCATGCGGGCTTTTAACAAAAATGGATATCCAAATTTTTGAGCAACATCTAAAATGTCTTGTTTATTTTCTACAGGTAAAAAATCTGCCGTTGGAATATGAGCTCTTTGTAAAAATTCTTTTTGTTTTAACTTATCTTTTATAATAGACAACGTTTGTGCAGATGGATTAACAGGAAATCCTTGTTTTGTTAAGTCTTCTAATGCTTTTGCATTTGCAGATTCTATTTCAAATGTTAAGTAGTCAACTTGAGAAGCTAATTCTTTAATTTTTTCCTCATCCTTAAAACTGCCAATAATTTGCTTATCTGCTATTTGTCCTGCAGGAGAATCCGGAGTTGGATCTAACACAATTACTTTAAATCCTAATTTATGAGCTGGAGGAATCATCATTCTCCCCAACTGTCCACCGCCGACAATTCCTATTGTTTTTTGCTTATCCATGCACTTGTATTATACAAAATTGTCAGTTTGTCTAAAAGACGTCTTCTTTTGGTACCAAATGCGTCAAGAAACTTTTATTCTATTTTGTAATACTTGTATTAATACTAATTTCGCTATAGAATGGCAAAGAATTGTTGCAGAAATAACCTTCAATGAAAAAATCTGTATTAATTTTAGGGGCAGGAGTTTCCGGACTTTCAACCGGCATTTTATTTTTACAAGAAGGTTACTCAGTTACTATTTGGGCAAAAGATTTTCCTCCAAATACTACCTCTAATAAAGCAGCGGCTGTTTGGTATCCATTTATTTGCGGACCTCTTGAAAAAGTACCAAGTTGGGCAAGAACATCTTTAGAATATTTTGAATCAGAAATTTTGCCAATTCCCGAAAGTGGCTGCAAAAGAACAACTGTTGTTGAAATTTTTAATAAAGTTCCCGATGAACCCTGGTGGAAAGAAGGCGTTGATAGCTATAGAAGAATAGATAAATATAAATTACCAAAACATTACATAGACGGCTATCAAATAGAAGGACTGGTTATGGATACCGATGTCTATATGGAATATTTGGTTTCTGAATTTAAAAGACTGGGCGGCAAAATGGTTAAAAGAACTGTAAAAACAGTAGATGAAGCCTTAGAGAGACACCCTCTTGTTATTAACTGCACAGGTCTTGGATCAAGGGAATTATGCAAAGACGAATCTGTGTATCCAGTCAGAGGACAAATTGTAAAAATAAAACCCAACGGATTTGATTATTCTCTTTTTGAAGAAGAAGGCCCAAATAGTCTAGCGTATATTATTCCAAGACTTAGAGATATTGTCCTTGGAGGAACTGCGCAAAAGGATAATTGGAATTTAGAACCAGATCCTAAAGATACAAAAGAAATTCTGCAAAAATGTGCAAATATTTTACCTCAATTTAAAAAAGTAGATATTTTAGAGGTAAAAGTAGGTCTTAGACCAGCACGCCCTCAAATTCGCCTTGAGGCAGAAAAATTTGGTAAAAAAGTTGTTATTCATAATTATGGGCATGGTGGTGCAGGATTTACTCTTTCTTGGGGTTGTGCGCAAAATGTTGTAGATATTGCGGAGGAATTATAATGCATGTACTTGTGCAACTATTTTTAATGCTCTTTCTGGTGCTGTTCCTATATGCGATGTAACATCTAGTTGTTTTTCTATTTCTTCAACAGATACATATTTTTTAATTTCTTCATTTTCTTTTAATAAATTTTCCATTGGGTTTGGTTTTCCCTCTGCAACTTGAGCCCATGCTTTCATAGCACAATCTCGTAAAACTTCATGCATATTTTGTCTATCTGCTCCTTTTTTAACCGCCTGCATTAAAATTCCTTCAGATGCAATAAATGGTGCATATTGGGACAGATTAAATGCAATTCTTTGCGTATTAATAATTATTCCACTTACTAATTTTTTTGCTGTTTCTAGAATTTCATCAACTGCTAAAAATGCCTCTGGAGTAACAATTCTTCTATTCGCACTGTCATCGAGTGTGCGTTCTAAATAAGAATGCGTTGCATTTTCTATTGCAACTTGTGGCATTGTTGCTACCATTCGAGCTAAAGAACAAATTTTTTCACTATTAATTGGATTTTTCTTAAATGGCATTGCAGATGAACCAACTTGTTTTTCTCCAAACGGTTCTGACCATTCACCAATTGTAGGAGATTGCAAAATTCGTAAATCTGCTGCAAATTTTGCAACACTAGATGCAATCGATGCTAAAAAAGTTAATACAAGATAATCTATTTTTCTACTGTAAACTTGAGTAGATATATCTACAGGCCTAACATCTAACATTTGCATAACTTCTGTTTCCAAATTCTCCGGGTTAATTCCTTTCTCTTCTAGAAGAGCTTTAAATGATGCTTGAGTACCGGTTGCTCCTTTAATTCCCTTACCTGTAGGCATTTGTTTTATAAATTGCAAAAGTGCTAAATCTGTTAATAAGTCTTGTGCATAAAAGGCAAATCTGTACCCAACTGTTGTTGGTTCTGCTGGCTGTAAATGGGTGTATCCAAGGCAAACTGTAGAAGCATACTGTTCTATTTTTTCTGCAAACAATTTGAGTAGTTCTTTAACATTTTGCTCAACCAAATCTAATGCTTCTTTATTTCGCATTGCCTCTGTGTTATCCACAACGTCCATACTGGTTAAACCCAAATGGATTTTGCCGCCTCCAACTTGAGCTTTTTGAGCATATTCTTTAATTGCGGCAACAACATCATGTTTGGTTTCTTTTTCTATTTTTAAGATTTCTTCTATATCTATTGAGGCTGCAAATTTTTCTAAATCTGCCAATTCTTCATTAGAGACCAACCCTGCTTTATTTTGTACTTTTGCTAAAGAAATCCAGACTTTTCGCCAGAGTTCATATTTGTGTTGTTCGGAAAAAATAAGGCGCATTTTTTCGGTTCCATAGCGCCAGGTAAACGGAGAAATATAGGTATTTGTATTAAAGGCTGGCATAGCCTATTTATAGTATAGCGTACTTTTTACAAGAGAGCAAATGGAAGATTATAGGCTAATTTTTTGAAGCTAACCAAGATATAATTTGCTGTACCAACTCTACTTCTTTCCCTCCAAAGTTATGAACAGTATTTGCTACAATTTTTGCTGTAAAATTCTTACTAACCGTTTTCTCTTTTAAGAATTTTATTTCTACTTCTGCAGAAACTCCTCTTGCAAAATCATTTTCCGGAACAACAACCAGCATAGGCTGGGTAATTTTATTAAAATGTTTAAATTCAAAATTTGGCTGCATAAAATTAAATATCCATGTATTAGAATCGTGTTTTGTATAATGCCAAAATGTTTTTGCACTAACAGGAGAATTACTCCAAAGTTTTAC
>DASVYQ010000106.1:0-4209 GCA_036392095.1 Patescibacteria group bacterium | reverse complement strand
ATGCTTCTTTTTGTGTTGAAAGATTTGTTCCACCGCCAACTGTTCCAATTGGCAAATCCGGCAGAAAAACAGAAACGTATATACCATTTTCTAATAATTCGGCCGAAGTTACAACACTTGCTGCCTCAGCAACGTGTGCTATATCTTGTCCTGTTGCTAAGAATAAAGCAGCCAGAACATTCGCCGCATGGGAATTTGCTCCAATACTTCCTGAAAGAATTGAGCCAAGATATACTTTCCTCTGTATAACTTCTATAAATTTTTCAGGAGTTGTTTTCAGAGTTTCTGTAAGTATATTTTTTGATAAAACTACCTCTGCCCATACTTGAATACCACGTCCTTCAATAACATTAAGAGTATTCGCTTTTTTATCAACACACATATTTCCAGAAACAGCAATTAATTTTGCAGGAGTATTTTTTTCTATTTCCTTAGCAATTTCTGTCACGGCAATAGTTATCATATTCATTCCCATTGCATCCTGTGTATCAAATACAAATCTTACAAATAAATTTTTCCCCACTAACCAATGTTTTAAAGAAAGGAAAGTTACATGAGAGGATGTTTTTTCTGCAACTTTTTTAATATGTAGAATTTGAGAATCAAGCCATGTTGTTGTTTCTTCTGCTTCTTTCAAATTTTGGATTGCAAAAACAGGTGCACGAGAAATTCCTACACGTTTACTCCTTATCGTTGCACCATTGCTTTGGGTAATGGCTTTGCTGCCTCTTGCAACCGATGCCACTAATGCCCCCTCTGTTGTTGCTAAAGGAACATATATCTCTCTATCTTGCAGCTTACTTCTAATAAGAAGAGGACCTGCGACCCCAACTGGAACGTGAATACCACCTATCATGTTTTCGCAGTTTTTGACAGAAGCAATCCCTTCATCCGTAGAACATAAGCCAATGTTTTTTAATGAAACGTTCATCTCTCTTTCAAGTGCTTCCCGTCTTTCTTTTATTGTTAAATAGTCTCGTAAATACATAAAAAGGGTATATATAATAGTCGTAAATTTTTACAAAATCATTCGGGGCAGTTTGGTATAATACAGCTATGACCTCCTTGATTGATAGAATCATTTCCGGAGATTCCAAAGCAGTAGGGATATTTTACCACGAATATAGCCCAAAAATCATTTTGTATTTAAAATCTAAGCTTCCCAAAGATGAAGATGTACAAGAAGTACTCAATGATGTTTTTTTTGAAGCAATAGACTCATTGGGATTTTTGGAAAAAAAACAAAATGTTTCTTCTTGGCTTTTCTCAATTGCCCATAACAAAATTGTTGATTTTTATAGAAAACAAAAAATTAAATCAATTTTGCTTTCTCAAATGCCTTTTTTAGACATTGTTGCCCAAGAAATTAATCAACCAGAATTCCAATATGAAAAAGATAAAATTCGCGATAAAATTGAAAAAACATTAAAAAGCCTTTCTCAATCACATGAAAGAATTTTACGTCTTCATTACGAAGAAAAAATACCGGTAAAAGAATTAGCACTGAGATTTAACTTGTCTTTTAAAGCAACCGAATCTTTATTATTTAGAGCAAGAAAATCATTTAAACAAAAATATGAAAGAAACTGATTTTATAAAACAATTAGAGCAGCGTGCAAAAGAACAGGAAACTATCATGAAAGGTATGATTATGCCTAAAATGTTTATGGCTGTTTGTTTTTGGTTTGGTAATCATCCATGGAGATTTTTAATTCCTTTGGCTTTTCTACTTTCGTTAATTTTTCATTTTAGTTTTGGACACGGATATGATAATTTAATTCTAAGAATTTTTGGAGGCCCTGCTAGATGAGAAAAAGATTATTTTTTGTGTATATTTTATATGTCTGGACAAAAATGTTACTTGGATTAACTTTTTATCCTCTCCGATTTACAAGAAAAGTTGTGAGAAGACCAATTCTATTTCCTGTGATTTTTACTCCTTTTTTTGGACTCTTTATCTTATTTATTTTTGGAAGATTTGCCGCAGTTCTTGTTTCTGTATATGGTTTTAAAAGAGATATTATTGCAATATTTTTAAGCACTATTCTAATCTCAATTACTTTTTGGCAAATTTTATTGCTTTATTTATTGGGAAATTTTGTGGTTGCAATATTACGAAAAAAAATTTAAGAGGTTCTTGCTCCAAAACGTCTTTCTCTTTTTGAAAAATCAATTATTGCATCTATAATATCATTTGTTGAAATATCTGGAAATAATTTGTCAATAAAAAATAATTCTGTTGAAATTCCATTAAGCCAACCAACATCTGAAGTCCTTCTTTCATTTGCTGTTCTTATTAACAAATCTGCCGAGGGAATTAAACCCTTTGCATCTTTGAGACTATTTACTAATTCTTTTGTTGTAGGAATATCTGAATCAACACTTCTTGCTTTATCAATCATACGGATAAATTGATCTTCTCCACTAAAGTCCAACGCTAAACACATAATTTGTCCGGTATTTCCTTCCGTATCTTTTTCTGCTTTTATAATAAGATCTAATAATTTCTTTGGCATTCTATCTTTTCTGCCAATATGAACGAATTTTCTATTTGTCTGATTAAATTCTTTTAAAACCTTTCTTAAAACCTCGACAAAAATATACATTAATCCTTGAATTTCATTTTCACTTCTTTTCCAGTTATCTGCAGAAAACCCCCACATTGTTACAATTTTTATCTCTTGAATTTGACTTAACTCTCGCATTATTTTTTCTGCTACCTCAAATCCTTTTTTATGTCCTGATGTTACGAAAGTCTTGTGCTCTTTTGCCCATCTGCCATTACCGTCAGGAATAATAAATATATGATTTGGGAATTTATTTTTCTCGATTGTTTGCAGAATCGGAAACTTCTCATAAATCGTTCTATTTATTTTTGTAAACATATTATTTTGTTCGATTTTTATTATATGCTATTAAGGAATAAATTGCGCTTTCCAGAAATTTATCAAAACTTTTACATTTTTCCATAAGAGCATTTTGATATTTTTCCCAAAAAATTTCTATATCTTTTTTAATATTATATTTTTTAATTAGATCTAAAACAAATTCTATATCTTTATTAGATGCATTTTTATTGCCAAAAATATTTTTTATATTTTTTTCTTCATTTGCATTTATTTTTTCATATAATTTTTTTCTTATTATTGTTTTTTTATTTTCCTTAATATCTCCTCCTATCGACTTACCAATTACTTCTTCCGTACCAAATATTCCTAACTCATCATCTTTTAACTGAAACAGAATTCCTAAATCTTCTCCTATTGTTTCAAGCAATTTTATATCTTTACTTTTATTTGCCAATAAACATCCGACAACAAATGGGACACTAAATGTATAACGACCCGTTTTGAATTTATATACATGCAATATTGTTTCTTCTGACAATTCACTATTTGTATATCCGTTATACACATCCTGCATTTGAGCCAAAGTTACTTTTGAAAATTCTTTCGAGCAAAAATTTGTAACAATGGTTGATGCATATTGAGATAATAATTCAAACCCTAAAAAATATCCCAAATCTCCGACACAAATTCCTAAACTTTGACCATATTGTTTTGCATCTATAAAATTATTTTGAATTCCACTTTGAATATATTGTTCGTAGATTGTATCTTGTCCTCGTCTTTTATGATCTTGATCCATTATGTCATCGTGGATTAAAAATGATGAATGGATTAATTCAAGAGCAGCTGCTGTAGCAATAGCTTCTTGAGTAATTTCTTTTTTTTCATTTTCATATATAAATAAAACTAAGCTACCCCTAACAAGTTTTCCTGAAGTAGAAAATTCTAAAAGCCTTTTATATGTTTCTTTTGTTAATAGAGACGCATCAATAAATTCATTTTCTTTTGTTAACAAAAAATCAGAAATAAATTTTTTAATTTCTTCTCTATATTTTTGTTTAAAAATACTTTCCATAAATAAGTGAGTTAAAGAGGTAAAAACATTTTTATTTCATCAACATAATCCCCTTTATAATAAACTCCTTTTGGTAAAAGAGCATATTGAGTGAATCCTAATTTCTTATATAGCGATTGAGCTCTTAGATTTGGACTAAAAACATTTAGTGAAAGAATTTTAAGTCCAGGAATTTGTTTTTTTGATTCCTCTATAATTGTTCTTGAAAGGACTTCACCGATCCCAATTTCTCTATAATCTTTGGCAATTGTTATCCCAAAGATTCCAATGTGATAACTTCTTTTT
>DASVYQ010000105.1:0-1521 GCA_036392095.1 Patescibacteria group bacterium | reverse complement strand
CCGCAACAGGGGGAAGAGTGGGTGTTGGGGTAAGCGTAATATTATCAGTTCCTTGAATTGATGAAACTGGAGTGATTTGTGTCCTCTTTTGAATAGTTTGAAGCGTTTTTGCGTCAAATCTTCCTTCAATGGGAACGATTTGTTGACTAACAGATTGTGTAATGGTTGAAGAGAGACTATTGTGGAGTATCGTAAAAATAATCCACACAATTGCAAGAAGCGTTGAAGAAATAAGAATAAATAATAAATCTTTTTGTTTCATATTATGGCTGGAAATATACTTGTCCGCGAATACTTAAACGGTAGGTATCGCTTAGTCTCGTATTTTTGGTAAACGATAAAGCATCAATTGTAATTAATCTATTAAAATTGGTTAGCCCATTCATAAATTTTGCGCTATCTGAATACGTTCCCGTTAGATCAATAGCAAACGCGTATGCGGTGTACTTAAGGGGTGATACTCCTAAATCAACAGGTAATGTTTGGACTCTTTCTACTGTAATATTTTCTGAATTAGCAATTTGCTGGACTTGCCCGAGAAAGGAGGTAATATCAGGTGTTTGTGGAATACCGTCTAAAACCGCAGGAATTTCATTCTTTATAGAAGTATATTGATCTTGAAGGAGTGAGAGATTGGTGATTTTCTGCTGGAGCTGAGTCATGACATACTGGTCGTCATCAATTTGTTTTTGTAAGTCTGTAATAGTTCCAAGTGTCGGACTGATAGCAAAAATACTGAAAATAGAAAAAGTAATAAGCGTTAATACGATTGTCGTAAATGATTGTACTTTTTTTTCTTTTATTCTCGGAAGAATCATTGCCAGATATTTATCGGCAGTAGGTGATTTTAAAAAGTTTTTATCAAGCGTTAGTTTCATAAAAGGAAATTAGACTTTGGTTTTTTAAGTGTGGCAGTAATAGTAATACCAATAGTTGCAGAAGAGGTATTCGTTTGGATTTTGTCTACACTGACACTTGTTACTTGAGGATAGGCTTTTATCTTATCTACAAAATCACGAAGCACTGCAATAGATGCAAGAGATCCATCAATTTTTATATTATCTTGAGTCATTAAAAAAGTGCTGACTTGCATAGAGGGGGGAATTAATTGAATAACATCAGAAAAAGTTTTATTAGTATTTGCGGATTGATCCATAACTGCCTTTGCTAAAGCGAGCCTGTCTTGAAGATTTCTAAATGTTGTTTCATTGCTTTTGAGTAAATTCACGATAGCTTGTTCTTGGGCAATATGGTCATGGAGATTTACAAGCCGTTGGTCTAAACTAAACCTGTAAAGAAATGCTCCCAAGGCAATAAGCTCTGTCATAATAATAACAACTCTTCCAATAGTAAGTGCCCATTCAATAAAATGATCCCAAAAATTTTCTCCCCTATTTTTTGCAAGATTAATAGTTAGCGGCAGAGGCTTTTGCATGGTAATTTTAGTCTAGGTGTTTTAGAGGCTTTTGTCAAAGAGAAAGAGGGAGAATTTGTGGCTGTGAAGTGGGATTATTTTTTCTT
>DASVYQ010000104.1:0-2357 GCA_036392095.1 Patescibacteria group bacterium | reverse complement strand
ATGTTTATATCTAAAAAAGCTTATAGTTTTATTCGCAGGGAAGTATTTAGACCCGTACAAGCTATTTTTTAGCCAGCCTTATATACCTCATTAGATACCTCCTCTAGCCAAGTAACACCATTACTGGTAATTGCAATATGTCTCATTCTTGTTGGTTCTTCGGGGTGAGCTCCATGCCAGTGTCTGGTGTTAGGAGGGATACGAACAATATCTCCGGGATTAGCATCAATCACTCCTTGCCCTTCTATTTCTACGCGACCTTTCCCTTCAAGAAAATAAAGTACCTGCTCGCCTCCATGGGTATGCCAAAAGGTATGAGCACCTTTTTCAAAGGTTACCCGTGAGACTGTGGTTGGCCCGTTTTCTGCAGTAACTAATGGTTGAATGTAGACTGTACCGGTAAAATTGTTAGAAGCCCCAAGCTGCTGTGGAATATCATCAATTGACGTCGGTTGTGCCATTTGATGTTTATACTACTTTTGCCGTTGACGTCTGTCAAGCGAGTTCTTACACAACCCTTTCTTGCTTTTCTTTGTATAACCTGTCATGGTAAAGAAGAAATGACAGACAATAAAATTTGCTCTAAATGTCAAGGAAGCATGATACAGGGCAACTATACGGGAACACCTGCAAAATGGGCAAAGGAAGACGAATATTCATTCTTGGAACAATCAGGGCAGAGAATACTGACGTATGCTTGTGAGAAGTGTGGATATATGGAAAGTTATGTTAAGAAATAAGCTTTGTCACTACCCATTTTTGTAGGCTTGTACTACTAGACTACATGCTGCTTTTTACGCCAATTCTTTTCTATACCAAATTACTTCAAACGAATTACCCCCACCTTCAGTATAAAATTCTTTCTTTGTTTTCATTTTTTTAAATCCATGTTTTTCATACAAGTTCTGTGCCATCATTTGTTGAGTTGAGGTTTTAAGTCGTAATTCTGTAATGCCATTTTCTTTCGCAACTTTTTCTAACTCTTCAAGTATCTGACTTGCGTAACCCTTCCTTCGATAATTTGGGTGAACCCTCATTCGCCTTATTTGTCCAATAGTATTACTTACTTTTTTGTATCCTCCAATTGCAACAATTTGGTTATCTGATAAACCAACAATAAATTCTCCACCACTGAAATATGTACCTTCAATATCGTCAAAGTCCTGCTCCCAAGGTCCACTTCTATATCCAATCTCCGAGTGAATTGATGCAAGTTCATAAAGTTTTTTTACTGAATCTTTGTCAGCAGTTTGATATTTTCTTATCAATAAATCACTCATTATTAAATTATATCAATTAAGGCTCCCAGTTTGAATCCAATCATGGTCAAGGCATTCTTTACAAATTTTTGAGGCTAAATTGGAGCAAAAAACAAAGCTGAAGGTTCTGGACGCTATTGGAACTTTTTACACTAATTCTAGTATCTGATAAACTATGTTTGTATGGATAACTTTTCTTACTTTAAGGCATCGTTAACAGACATTGATGCTATTTATACCCTTGTTTCGGATGTTTTTGATCAATTTGTTGCTCCAAATTATATTGAGGAAGGAAACCAAGAGTTTTATAAGTATTTAGATAAAAATGCGGTAAACAATCGTTTACAAAATAATCACTTTATTATTCTTTGTAAAGCCCGGGGGAAAGTTGTAGGTCTGATAGAAGTACGAAACTTAAATCATGTCTCTATGCTTTTTGTTAATGCTGCATATCAAGGAAGAGGAATCGCCAAACAACTTCTGAGTCGAGCACTTGAGATCTGTAAGAAGCAAGATCCTCAGCTCAAAGAAGTTTCCGTACACTCATCCCCTAATTCGGTTGTAATATATGAAAAGTTAGGTTTTGTAAAAGTAAAAGAAGAACAAATAATTAATGGTATCCGCTTTACCCCAATGATTCTTAAAATTTAGCCTCAAAATCTTATGCTGACACTAGTTGACTATGTAGGAGCTTTTTATAGAGAAATTTATTTATTATAAACCAGCTGCTTCTTCAAAAGCTTTTTTTGAAAGAAGTCTTGTTGTATCAATAAATGGTAAAGGAGATTCATCCTCGTTTGTAATTACTACTGGAATTTCTGTGCACCCAGCAATATATGCATCACATCCCATATCTTTAAGTTCTTGAATAAATACTCTCATTTTGTCGCCTGTTTCCTTGGTTGGTTTTCCAATGATAATTTCATTATAAATAAGATCACTGACTTCTTTTTGTCTTTCAGGAGATAGGTTTACAGGTTCAACTCCCAGTTTTTTCAAGGGCTCGACATATAGTCCATCACTCATTGTTACATTTACACCCAAGATACCTACCTTCTTAAATCCTTTTTGTTTACACTCATTTACGGCTACATCAAC
>DASVYQ010000103.1:0-8066 GCA_036392095.1 Patescibacteria group bacterium | reverse complement strand
AGGGCGCAATATTTTTGCCTTGTTTAAATTCTTCTTCTCCAGTTGCCTGAAGGCTTTGATAATCTGTTGGAACAAAAAGTGTTGTGCCTTTAGGCAGTTTATATAAGGCTACAGTTTGATCTTTAACTTGCATAAAATGTACCTGATTACAAAATTTTTGTTCTAATATTTTGCATGTTCCGGGTTTTGGGTTAAGAGAGGGAATAGTAGAAGTAAAAAAACCAAAATATACTGTTATTATCACACCAATAATAATAAGCAGAAGAAGACTTATTAAAATCGGTAACAGGTTAAATTTTTTCACGCTAAAACAATATTGTTTTAATCGTATAGAATAAAAAAAAGCTAGTCAAGAGGAAGAGAAAATTAGCCTTGTGTAACTCCGCCAACTACTAAACCGCCAACAGTGAATGGAAAAACTGCAACTCCATCGTTACTATAGACAACTCCTGTCAGAGGTTGTCCATCAACTGTTGGAACACCATTAATTGTTATATTTCCTTGTGCGTCTTTCATATATGTTCCTGATTCAATATTTGCTCCAGATGGATAATATTTCCTGTTGTCGCCTTGGGCAAATGAAGGAGATAGATTTGTTGATATAGAAGTTGCACGTTGTTGATCATATAGTGTTACTGCACCTGGATATTTTTTCATTGTTAATGGGTTTATATAGGTGGAATCAGTCATTACAAGAGTACTTGTTCCTCCTGAATTTGTAAGTGTAAATGTTTGTCCGTTTGGTAAGTCTACAATGTATGTAACAGCACTAGGATATTTTTCAAGAAGAACAATGGTAACTTTTGATCCAGCCGGAAGATCGAATGGATTTCTTGCAACGTGCTCTGTTGTCTTTGGTTTACCTGTTGTTGGATCTAATTCCTGAGTATCATAAATTTTTTGTTGTAATTGTTGGCCCGCACTTTGTTTACCGTCTGGACCAGTTCCACCAATAAATTGTAAATTTGGCGTAGTTACTGTGGATTTAACATTGCCATTTGCATCAATTGTTTTTATTGTTATAGTTGAATTAACAACTGCAACATCCACGCCTTTGGTTGAGTCAACAAAAGTTACTGCACCAGTAGATTCAACTCTATAGGTATATGTATCTCCGGTTGCTTTATGAAAAGCATCTATTTCTGCTTGGATTTGGGTTTGAGAAATTTCTGGGGTAACAACAGTTGGTGTTGATTTTCCTTCGTTTCCATTACCTGTTCCACCAGTATTGCCGTTATTATCAGTATGGGTATTTGCATGAGTAAGTCCTGCTAACCATTGATCAAGTGACTGTGGATAAAAATGTCCGGTGATTCCTCTAACTGCTAATTCTGTGCCTCCTAGCAAGAGAAGGGCATCTGTTGTAATAAGCAAACCTTTTGTAATAGGGGACATGCCTCTTCTGTCTCCGCCAACTGCAGGAACATTGCTGCCGATTGCAGAACCTTGATCCGTAAATGCTCGATGATAAGCATCTGGTACAGGTGTTCTGCCTGCTGCTTGTTGATCTGGACGATTTAATTCTTTAACCATATCTTGAAAGGGCAGATATAGTAATTACTATACACACGAAGAGTACATCTTTTCTATATCCTTGTCAAGAGGGTTTTTTGTATTAAAATTAAGAGAATATTCTTATTTAGCCTCAGAAATTTTTACTTTTTTGTCATTTTTAGACAACAAGTTAGTAGAAACTTAGATTTTCAAATAATTACTATATTTAAATAAAAACTATAGAGGCTAAAGCTGAAAACCTATAATAAGATATTGTGTATTATTTATATAAAAAAATTATTAAAAAAAAGTATTTTTATGGATTGAAAAAAAGGGTACAGAAGTATTTAGTTAGATTCTTCTTCGTCTGAAAAAGGGTTGGGAATTTGCATATTTGTCATCATTGTAATTGTATGAGTTTCTGCAGGAGATGTGGTTTGAAAGATTGTTATCCCTTCTTCTGGTTGCGTTAAGATTGGTGCAACCGGTGCAGGTTCTTGTAGATAAGGAGCTAGGGTTTCTGCGGCAAAAATAGCATAAGATCTTCTTGAAAAAAGTGTACGCAGCATAGTTGCTTGAAGATTAGGTTTAAATCCTCTATACAATTCATATGCAGCAATTGCAAATAAACTTTCTGGCTGTTTTTCTCCAAGCATTGCTCTGTGCATTATATCTTCCCGTAAATCCATAATTTGTGTTAAATACTCGCTTAGTTCTGTATTATAGCTTTCCAGGATTGCTCTTCTTGCATATGTTTGAGCATCAATTGGCGGAATGTCTTCAGAATTTTCTGGAAGGTTGGGAGCTGTTGCTAACATATTTTGCGCGGTTTCTTGGATTTCTTCTTGCATATTTGCATATGACTCCATAACTATTTCTGTAGCAAAATCTATAAGGGATCGTTGACCTAATGGAGTTTCATAACTTGTTGCATATGCAAAAAGTCTTTCAACTTGATCATCATCTAAAGGAATTATTTCGACTAATCTATCAATAAATTCGATTGCTTTTTCTTCATCCATTGGTTGAGTTGAGACAGACCTGTCACTTTCTTCTGGAGGGCCAAAAATTCCACTTTGCTCTTGTAAATCTCCAATAATCAAACTTCTTACATAACTTCTTGCAATTCTTCTAACATTTTCATCTTGTGATTCTGAAAATAATACTTCACGTCTGTCTGCATAAAAGCGATCTAATTGCTCGCCAATTACAGCATAATCTCTTTGTAATGCATATCTTTCTGTACTTGACCAATTTGCAATTCTTGCTTGAACACGCCAGATATGTTGTTGGATTTCTGTATACCTACTTACTTTAGTCACAGTTGTATGGCCGTTAAATATTGCATAAGCACCTCCAAGATTTTCAGCAATTAGGTCAAGTTCCAGCCCATCTTTACTATCTGGTATACCAGCAATAGTAATTGTTGCATGAGATTCAGGAGAGAGTGGTTGAGAGCGAGCTTGTTGCGTTTCTTGCTCCGTTAAGATACGAATTGTAAAAGGAGATTCAGGATGACTATCATTATATTCTCTAAACCATGGTTGTTGTTCTAATAGCTTTTGTAATTCTAGAAGTTGTCCAGGCCTAAATTTATTATTTAAACCAATTAAAATTCCTCGCTGAGCATGGCTAAGTTCTTCGTCTGAAAAATCAAGACCAAGCGCCTCTAATTGTTCTGTGTTTCCTGTTAAAATTGCTCCTAATGAATTAACTACAAACTGCATTTGTTCATGATCGGTTTCTGTTAGTATTTCCTGCATTGATTGCACCCATTCTGGTCCATATACTTGTGTAAATAATCTTGCATCAAAAGAAGCAAACCCTCTTGTTTCTGCTTCATCATCTTGGCGTCCACCTCTTCCGTTGAATTGTTTTTCTTGTCTTATGCTATCCATTGGCTCTCCACGAACTGGATATAATCCTCCGAGACGACGTGCTAATTGAGTAAGTGGTACATCTGTGCCTCTTCCTGCAAGATTCGCAATAGTTATTGTATGTGCATGTCCTGCTTGTTGGACAATGTTTTCTTCTAATTCTTCTGGACTTGCTTCAAGTATTGCATGTACTTCTTGAGCAGAGAGAAGGCGAATAGTAAGGGGAGAGTCTGGATGAGCTGCATTATATTCTCTAAACCATGGTTGTTGTTCTATAATCGCTTGCATTTGTTCCATGCTTTCTCTGCTGTAATATCCAAGAAGGAAAGGTCTTCCTTGTTGTCCTTGTCTCTGTGTTTTACTTTCTTCTGTGTTAAATTCTTCAACTAAGTCATGATAATTTTGTCCTGCTCCATAAAATGTGCCTATAAATCTTGCTTGTGCTTGCATAGATTCTTCTTGAGTTCTATATCCAACAAATTCTGTATGGTCTATGCGCCTTGAAGGTAGATGACGTGGGATTGTTACAACTCTAATACCGTGGTGGCTTTCATCTTGATATAATTCCCAAAATTCTTGTGCTAATGGTCTATTTAGTTGTTCTGGAGCATTTTTAGGCATTTGTTCGTTAACTGTTCCACTCATACCTCCTAAACGCTTTTTACTGTTCCAAAGAAGTTGTGTTGTGGTTGTTGCTAAAATTCTTGTTTCGGGACGAATAGTAACGGTATATCCCGTATGATGCTCTTGTTCTATACGAAAATGTTTTGCTTCTAAGGCTGCATGCAGACCATGTTGATATCTTGAAAGTGGTTCATCACGACGATCTTCATTAAGAACATGCACTTCAACTGTCATTGTCTCACTATTCCTAACTAGCCAATATGGACCATTTTCAACTTGAATAAACTCTGCTTGTAAAGCTTGATATAAATAACGATCAAAAATACTTGCCAGAGGAGGGGATGATTGATTTTCTACTGCCTCAACCGTATCTATCATTTGGGTATGACCATTTTCATCAATTACGCCACCAAAATAAGTTTCTCCTTCGGTTAATAATGGTCCTTTTGTAATCGTTGCTCCATTTGGCAGGAATTCAATAATCTTTTCTTCACGAAGTATTCTTTCAACTTCATCATATCCACCATTTTCTACGACTGTTGCGCTTCCTTCACTAATTTTTATAAGTCCAGCATGTCCAAGTCTTACCGCAATAATATCTGCAAGTAGACGTAATTGTTGTTGTGTATAAGGTACATTATGAATTTCTTCAAATGCACCAACTGTACTAGGCGATTCAATACTTGAAGGTTGTGTTGCTAGATCTGCCAAGACTCTATCAACTTCATCCAAAATTCCTGGAGCATCAGCAAATGACCATGATGTATCAATTTTTGTTTGCCCTTGCTCATTTGTTGTCATTCGTACTTGGCGTAGTTGTTCTTGTTTTATAGCAAGTTTATCTTTATTTGCATCGGATTCATATTCAAATTTTTGACCATAGGTTATGTCTGCAATATACGCATCTCTTCTTTGTTCTGTAGCTACTAAAGTAGAAGAGGAGGTAGATGAAATTTTTTGTCTTTGTATCTCAATACCATTAACAACCTCCATTTGTTCTGGTGGAGTAGAAAGAATAAGTCCAACCCGTAGTCCACAGGCAGATGCAAGCTTTGCCGCAACTTTTGCACCTTCTTCTGCCAAATAGTCATTTGAGGTAACTACATGAACTCCGGTATTTTGTAACGCTTCAAGAATAGCACTGGCAGCAGCAACAAAGGTTTTTCCTTCCCCAGTATCTTCTTTAATGATTGTTCCTCTTTTTCCTGGGCCATCTAATATTCCCATTACTCCATATAATTGTTCTTGATGAGGGACAAATCCAAGTGTTGCAATTGCTGCAACATAAATGTTTGCTAATACGTCTGGCATTAAGAAAACTATTTCTTCATGGGTATACGTTCTTCTTTTGCCGTTTTCATCTGTAAGAATTTTATTCATATTTTCACGTGTTTGTTCAACTAATTTTTGTTGTAGGGCTTCACCTTGGGCAGTATGTAGTTGGCTGATTGCTTCTTTTCGTTTGGTTGTATCAGAGCTGGTAATATTATATGCAAGCCTGGTTTGGATTAAAGCGTCAATTGTTGGTTGTAATGAGGGATCTTGCCTTTCTTGTAATGCTTTTATGAGATTTTCTCCTTGTTCACCTTGTAGTTGTTCTATTGCCCTTTGATGTATTTTTCTGCGAGAGCTTGCCAGTCGTGTGCATATGGCTGCTAAATCACTTGGTAAATCAGGGTATGGATGAGCAAGCAATTCTTGTTGTTGTGCCAAAATGGTTTCTGCGGTTGTATGAAGAATGTGTCTTCCTAGACGTTCTGTTTCTGTTACTTGAAAATGATGCTCCGCTAAAAATAGTTTTGAATCTAAATCAATCTGAAAGTCACTAAAAGCACCAAACTGAGCGTCTATTCTTTCTGTTTGTGTAGGTTTTATTAACGTTTGTACTCTGTCGGGAACAGTTTGTACATGTGCGCTCAAAATATGAGCACGTGTCCTTGCAATTCTAACTCTTTCTGGTAATGGTTGTCTTTCCCGTGCTGCCATCTCTTTATTATATGGATTAATTTACTTGAAGTAAAACAGTTATAACAGAGGAAGACAAGATTTTTTTACTTGATGATAGACACTATTAGGATATATTTGGCAGGCGAATAATAGATATGTGTTATTTTTATTCCAAAGAATTCCTTGTCCTATATCTCCAATTGGGGTAGTTGAGAATTGTTCACATATTTGATTTCCATTGCTTTTTATGCAGGACAAGGGAGCAGTACCTGTATAGGGTTTAAAAAAGCTGGATAAAATTTGTTGTGCACTGCTAGTTGCATCTTGCGGGAATGCGCTTGTTGATGCACTGTCTACAGAAAGCTGTAAATAATCATAATCATTTGCGTTTATTTTATTAAAAATTTTTCCTCTTGCTGTTGTTTTATTATCAAGGCTCCATGTATAGGTAAACACATTGTTTTGTTGTTCAACACTATCTGGATTACTTTTATTTATTGTAAATTCATATTGGGGACCGAGTATTTGTGTTGCGTATTGTGAAATTAAAACTCCTGCTGCATTTTTGTTGTAAACAAAAGGAGTTGGTTGTGGGGAAGGAATGGGTGTGGGTTGTATTTTGGGCAAAGCATTTAGTGGGGCATAAATTTTGGGAAGATTGATAATATTAAAGTAATTTAAAATTCCAAAAAATACACCAAGAATAATAATTACTAAAAGTATCTCAAAAATTCCGACTGTAAATATTTTTAAAAAATTTTTTGTATAATTTTTTTTAGGTTGTTGTTGATTGGATTGTTGGGTTCCTTGAAAATTAACATATTGTTGATTGTTGGTAGGATAGCTCATATTTATTTACAGGTAATTTTTGCAACTTTCCACTGGTTTAAATCATTTTTTTGTATTGTAAAATTAATGGTTACAGTGTCTGTGTCATAGGTCTCAATAATTGGCACAATTGTTGTTGTTGCATCTATTTTTGATGTTGTACCAAATTTAATATCTTTAGCAATATCTTTTGGTGGAGCTTTAGCACAAAATACAGGATCGATATCTGTAGTGTTAGAAGGCGATGAAAGAACAGCATCGTTATATGAGGGTAATGTAAGACGAGTATTGAGTCTGCAATATTGAGATAAAGATAAAGAAGAATTCGGAGATGCTGTTTGTATCATGCAGCCTTGATAAATACTATAAAAATTAGAGGCAATTAATTCTGGGGAAGCGTCGTCTATAAAAGGAGTTGCAGGTATGACGGTAGGTGTTGGAAGATTTGCTTGATTTGTTGTATTATTTTTTGTTTTTAATAAGTTTGTTTGAGAAACTGCAAAATATGTTAAATATCCAAGAAGTAAAACAGTAATTGCCAAAACTAAAACATTATATTTGCCCATATTTTTATCATATCAGTATATATATTTTTTGCAAGAACAGGAGTTAGGAGTGGATAAAGCTTTTTCCGGTGGCTATTTTTTGGGTTTTATCAAGGATATATTTTATTGTTTTATTATTTGAAGTTTGAATCTCTTTATTTCTAATTTTTTTATCTAAAGCATTTAAAATTGTTGTCATAGACAAGAGTTCTGCATTCATTTGATTACCAATTTTGCGTTCAATTTCTTTTGAAAAATCACAGATAAAATGTACGGAAATAGATTTGCTTTGCAGATAGGTGATTAATTTGTTTACCAAGAGTACTTCTAATTCTTTACTGGTAAATTTTCGTGTATGCCAATGGATTTTTTTTAGATAAAGACTAAGTTCTGAAGGAGAAGATTTTTTTGGCAAAAAAGAAAGCGCAAGCATATTAGATTTTTATCATTTCTCCTTATTCATAGACCCTTTTAAAGACTTTGTCAAGTGGTGTTGTCTAAATACGTCGACGAATGATAATTTGGAATATGGTAAGCCGAGAGTTAAAATGATATAATTTGAAAGTTTTATGAACCAAGTACTTCTATATTTAGAACAGCTGGATTTGTCTGAATCTGAGGCAAAACTGTATATGAGCTTGTTGCAAACAGGTCCAATTAGTGTGCGAGATTTAGCAATTAAAGTAGGGATAAAGCGAACAACAGCTTATTTATATATAGATTTATTAGTAGAAAAAGGTCTTGTTGCAAA
>DASVYQ010000102.1:0-7177 GCA_036392095.1 Patescibacteria group bacterium | reverse complement strand
AACAAAACTCACAAAATTATACTGTTCCATTTTCTGCAGATGGATATACATTAAAAGCGATACACTTTGAATCGGCAGATTTTCCTCTTAAACTTACTGTTACAAATCTTTCTTTACAATATATACCTGTAAATCAATTAGAAGCAGGTTTAGAATAAATACTAATATCTTCTTTTATCTGTTCAGAAATATTTCTAACTGATTTCCCGTCATAAGAAATTGCATAGATAAGTGAAGGCATGTTATTTTTACTCAAATAATCCGTTAGCTCATCAGAGTTGATAAGAAGAACAATATTTTCTTGATTTATATCATAAATAGCCGCAATAGAAGCATTTTTGTCATAAATTCCAACACGAGTAAAGTCAATTAATTTAAAATGAGAATCTAAATTGGATGATTTCATATAGAATAAGAGGTTTTTATTTGGAAGTGTAGGTATAACTGTTTTGAGTTGTTTATAAAATATTTTTGCATACCTATTTCTATTTGTGTTAATAATTGATAAAAAATATATTGTAGACCATATATTAATAATTAGGAAAATAAATATACTACAAAAATACAATATTTTTATTTTTGTTTCTTTAATATATAAATATAACCCTAGAATAGTACTACTCCAAAAAATTGCAAATGCGGGAATTAAAAATGTGTTATATCTCGCTACAACCTCACCATCTCCTGGCTGATTAACAAGATTATATCCAAGTATATGCAGATACATCCACACGAGAGAAGCTACAATTAAAAAAAATATTTGCTTATTTTTTTTATAAACAAAAAAAGAAGCTATTGTTATAAATATAATCATAGCTAATATGAGAAATAATTTATATTTTACTTCGTCGAGAGAACCGTCAGGTGTCAAAAAGATTGTGATTCCTCCGTATAAAACTGTTATTGTTGTTTGAAAAGGCGCATACCATGCTAATGAAGTTTTAAAATTAGTTGTAATTTGGCTTGCCCCAAATACTTGTTCATTTTTTATGCCATTTGGCATTAAAGGAGCTTGTATCAAATAATAAGCAAAAAATATCAATAAAAAAGGTAATAATCGTAAAACGCTTATTTTAATAGCTCTTTTTTTAAAGCGAATTATTTCTAATAAGCTCAAGGGAACAATAAATGAAAACGCTCTTAATGGGACAAGTTCTAAGGATAAAATAAAAAAAACACCAGCGGCAAAACCAAAAAATAAATTATTCTTTTTTTGAAACTTTAAATAAAACAATAAGGTAAGCAAAAGTAAACATAAGGAAAAATATTGTAATGAACCTAAGCTCATCCATTGAAGACTTACAATTCCAACTGGACTTATTGTAAAAATTATTGTTGAAAGATAAATAAATAATTTCTTTGTAAAAAGTTCTTTGGCAAAAAAAAAGAAAATAATTATAGAACAAAAATAAAAAATTGAATTATAAATAAAATAACCTACTGGTTGAGTCTTTGATAAGAGAAATATAGGAAGATATAAATAATTGAGAAACCAATATGGGTAATTAAAAGCAATATTATGTTGTAAATTATATAAAAGTGCAAAATCATCACGATAGAAATAGAAGGAATAAGATTGAAAAATAGTTATAAAGCCTAATAAAACAATAAATAATAGTTGCATGAAATACTAGAAGGGGAGTTCTTCAATAGTATGAATATATCTTGTATAATTTGCAACTATTTTATTCTTTTTATAATCTTTGCGGGGATTCCTGCAACAACAGCATTTGCAGGCACATTCTTTGTTACTACACTATGTGCTCCAACAACAGCATTATCTCCAATTGTGACTCCCGGCATAATAATTGCTTTAGTTCCTATTAAAACATTGTTCCCAATTTTAACTGGAGCTGTAGTAAATCCGCTATCCCAAATAACAATATTTTTCCCATAAATATGTTCTTCGGTTAAAATAACGCAATCAAAAGCTATAAGGACATTATTACCAATGGTTAGTCCACCTTTTGCAGAAATGAAACTTCTTCTGCCAATTGAAACATTATTGCCCATTCGAAGTTTTGCTGTGTGAATTATCATGGCATGCTGATTAATGATTATGCCTTTCCCAATGTGTTCTGAGCGGAGTTTAAGTTTTAAATATCTAAAATAAGTATTTGTGTATCCAATAACAAAAGAAATTCCATGAAACAATTTATCAAAAACAAATGCCCGAGTTATTTTAATTTTTTCTTTTCTTTTTTTCATAAAGGTCTGTTTAACAGTCAAAACTACTGCATATTATCTATTTATTCTAACTTTATTGCAACAGATAATCTAAAATAAAAAAATACTTGTTTTTTTTGTAAGCTAATTGGTATATAATCTCTAAATATCTAAGGCTAAAATACATTTTTTTATTTTTAAAAAGTGTATAATACCTAAGAATTCTATGACAATTACAGAAAAATTATTACATTTAGCTGGAGTTTTAACCCCTCAATCCTGGCAAGAATATGCAAAACATTTAGTAAAATGGGAAGTTTTCTCTGAAAGAATTTTAGAAAATCCTCTTGTTATTAGACATTTACCAGAAAAAAAATCAGTTATCTTAGATGTTGGTAGCAGATATAGTCAAGTTCCATTAGAAATGGTTTCGTTGGGACATACTGTATATGCATTAGATATTGAAAAATATTTATTTAAAAGAAAAAATTTAACGTATGTTAAAGAAGATATTCGACATACAACATTTCCAGATAACTTTTTTGATGTAGTAACTATTATTTCTACGCTAGAACATGTTGGAATGGGAGAAACGTCCTACGGAGATAAAGGAGAAAAAAATGGAGACATATCTGCAATGAATGAGATTTCCAGAATATTAAAACCGGGAGGAATAGTATTATTATCAATTCCGTTTGGAAAAGCAAAATTTTTACCATTTATGCGGGTATATGACAAAAAAAGATTAGAAAAAATTACAAAATATTTTAAAATAGTTAAACAAATTTATATGCTTAATGAAAATGAAAATTGGTCTGTTAGCACGTATGCAAAAGTAAAAGATGTTGAAAATACCCATCATACAATAGGAAATGCATTTTTTGTCCTCGAAAATAAAAAGAAAAAATAATATGGCAGAAAACTTTTTAAAAGGTAAAGGAATTACTGTTAAAGTTTTAGAAGCAGAAATAAATAATCTTTTTAGACTCTCTCCGAAAAATCCAATTGAAGGATTGGATTATATATATTTACCATCATTTTTAAAGCATAAAAAATTTGCTCACATTTTACTTAAAGAATGTTTTTTTATTTTAAAACCAAAAGGTTTATTAGTTATAGACTATATCTCTTCAAAAGAAATTAATTTTGTTTCTTTAGAAAAATTACTTTGGTGGTTATTTAAAGCAAATTATGACATTTTATCTCACGAAAAATATGAAAAAGGTTTTAGGATTGTTATTAAAAAACGTCACAACATGTTTACGAAAGATGACAGTATAGATAAATGGACCTTTGGCATTATTACAAATGGAGAACGTGATGACTATTTAGAAATGATTTTTAAATCTATAAAAGATCAAAAAATTCCCAATTATGAAATTATTGTTTGCGGAAAGTATAGAAATAGACCGGAGAAAAATTTTACATATATTCCCTTTAATGAAAGAGCAGATAAGGGTTGGATAAGTAAGAAAAAAAATCTAATTGGAGAAAAAGCTAAATACGAAAATCTTTGCATTATTCATGACAGGATTTTATTAGATAAAAATTGGTATGCAGGAATGAAAAAATATGGCAATGCATACGAATTATTAGGTTGTGTGCAAATAGAAAAAGATTCTAAACAGCATGCAGGTGATTGGTTAACACTTGGTGGTCCTGTGCCAACAAATTACAGGGTATCAAGTATGCATTTTACAGATTGGGATTGGTTTACCTATTTAAGTGGACAATTAACTATTCTAAAAAAACATATTTGGAAAGAGGTTTTATGGGATGAAACCAGGTTTTGGAATGATGCAGAAGATGCCGATATAAGTTACAGAGCAAGAGATAAAGGATATATTATTCGTTTTAATCCGTTTGCTTCATGTACGGCCATAACCTGGAGACATGGCAGATTGCCTCTAAAATATGATATAAGAGAAGGATTATTGCCAAAAGATATGTTAAAAAGAAGATTAATGAGAATAACGGCAAGAGTAATTTATGCAATCCCAGGACTTAAACAGATTATGTTGGGTAGCTATTCTTTAGTTTCAAAAACCAAATTCTATAAACATTTTATATATCATTAATTTTGCGCACTTTTATGCGTAAAAATCGTGTATAATAATTAAAATATGGCGAAGAAAAAAATTGTTGTAACTGGTGGTTGTGGATTTATTGGGAGTGAAGTTGTAAAACAGCTTCTCTCAAAAGGATATACCGTTCGTGTTGTTGATAATTTAAGCAAGCCTGAATCACAAGTTAAAAAGGGATATGAATTTATTAATGGTGATTTAACAGAAAAAGGTGTTGCCGAAAAAGCATTTAAAGGAATGGATGTTTGCATTAATTTGGCAGCAAAAATCGGAGGGATTGGTTATTTTCATAAATACCCGGCAACAATTCTTTCAGAAAACAATAAAATTTATTCTGCTACATTTGAAGCTGCTGTTAAAAACAATTTAGAAAGAATGGTTTATATTTCTTCTTCAATGGTTTTTGAATCAGCTACCCAATTCCCAAGTAAAGAAGATGATGTAACAAAAATTCCACCTCCAATCTCTGCATATGGATTTTCAAAACTTATTGGTGAGCAATATTGCACTGCTTTTTGGGATCAATATAAACTTCCTTACAGCATATGTCGTCCATTTAATGCTTATGGCATAAATGAATATCCTGGAGAAGAAGTTGGATATGCACATGTTATTCCTGATTTAACAAAAAAGATTCTTTCAGGACAATATCCATTAGAAATTCTTGGGAATGGTCAGCAAGTAAGATGCTTTACTCATGTCTCTGATTTGGCTGACGGAATAATAACAGTTATGGAAAATGAGAAAGCAAAAAATGAAGATTTTAATATTGCAAATCCAAAACCAATTGCCATGATAGACTTGGCAAAGATGCTGTGGGAAGTAACAGGTCAAACAAAACCATTTAAAGTTACTCATGTAGATGGATTTAAATTTGATATTCAAAAAAGAGTTCCAGATACCAAAAAAATTGAAAAACTACTTGGTTGGAAAACAAAAATTCCATTTGAAGAAGGATTAAAAGAAGTAGCTACATGGATAGCTAAAAATTTACAATGACAAAGAAAAAAACTGTTGCCGTTATCGGTATAGGTCGTGTTGGTCTTCCTTTAGCTTTAGTTTTAGCAAAGGGAAACTTTCACGTATATGGAATTGGTCGAGATCCTAAAAAAATTGAAGAAATTAAAAAAGGCAAAATGCCTTTTATAGAAGTAGAAGCACCAGAGCTTTTAAAAAAGCACGTAAATAAAGATTTTATTCCAACTACAGATTATTCAGAAATTGCTAAATGTGACTATATTATTTTGACCCTTGGAACCCCAATTGACGAAAATATGAATCCTGTGTATGACCAGATTAATGCAGCGCTTAATGCTTGCAAGCCTTACTTTAAAAAAGGTCAGACATTAATTTTGCGAAGTACAGTTTCTCCAAAAACTACAGAGTATGTCCGATATTTTTTAAATGAAATAAAGGGAATTACTGTGGGAGAAAATTTTTATTTGGCTTTTTGTCCAGAAAGAATTGCAGAAGGGTACTCAATAGAAGAAATGACCTCAATTCCCCAGATTGTTGGATCACCAGATAAGGCAAGTGCCAAAAAAGCAGCAGAGCTTTTTAAGCAAATTGGCGTTGAGACAATGTTAACAGATGATGTTTCTGCAGAACTTTCCAAACTTTTTACCAATATGTATCGATATATTAGTTTTGCAATTGCTAATGAATTTATGGTTTTGGCAAATAACTATAACCGTGATATATACCAAATTGTAAATATGGTTAATTATAAATATCAAAGAGGAGGATTGAAGCTCCCTGGCCTTACTGGCGGTCCATGCTTATTTAAAGACGGGTTTTTCTTGATTGCAGATTTACCGTTTAACGATCTTATTTCAACCAGCTGGAAAATAAATGAATCTGTTCCATTATTGTTAGTAAAACAAGTTAGAGAGAGAACAAAATTAGAAAATAAAAAAGTCGCTTTGTTAGGTTTGGCATTTAAATCTGAAATTGACGATATTAGAGAATCTCTAAGCTTTAAAGTTAGAAAAGGTCTTCTTCGAGAGCGAGCAAATGTTGTTTTGCATGATCCTTTTGTTAAAGAATATATAAATCAACCAATAGAGACAGATGTCTATGCTGCAATTAAAGATGCGGATGTGGTTTTTGTTGCCACAAATCATAAAGCATATCAAAAATTAGATATTCAAAAGATTAAAAAATTAGTTAAGAAAAATTGCATTATTTGTGATGTATGGAATGTATTTAAAACAGATAAAATCGTATTTACCATTAATCATCTTGTTCAAAATGGCAAAGAAGAAAAATAACCCTATTTCTGCTGCTTCGGTTTTCATTGCAACGTTTGCCCCTTTTGAGAACGGCAAACGCTTGCCAACTAATGGAATGGTAGAGCCAATGCTTTCATTTTTTTTACCCCGAGCAAAAAAAACAACACTCCTTACCCAACCTCACAGTGGCAGTGATTTTGTAGATCCGTTAATTGATGAATACATTGGCGAAAAACAGGTTTCTTCGAAAAGACTTTCAAAGTTTTTGTACTATCCAATTTATCTTTTATGTAAATTGCAAAATGATCAAAAAACGCATATATCATTAAAACTTCGCGATTTACTCTCTGTAATTTTTGTGGGCTTAAAATCTCAAGAAAAATATGCATTTTTTATTGGGCTTGAATCCATTAATACTCTTGGAGGTATTTTTTTAAAAAAAATGGGGAAAGTAAAAACAGTTATTTATTATGTGTCAGATTATTCTCCAACACGTTTTGGAAAAACTTTTTTTAATAATATCTATATATGGTTAGACCAGTATTGTGCAATGCATGCAGATTTTATTTGGGATGTTTCTCCAGCTATGCAGAAAGCAAGAATACAAGCTGGTTTAAATGCTAAAAAGTCAGCTCCTGTTATATTAATGCCAAATGGGCTATTTCCCTCTCAAATAAAATCTCTTCCAATAGAAAA
>DASVYQ010000101.1:0-17166 GCA_036392095.1 Patescibacteria group bacterium | reverse complement strand
ATTAAAATTGGTGGCGCAACAATATTAACTCCAAGACCTAACCATTGAATTTGACCATACGCTAATCTGTCATAAGTCCCTTCAACAGCAAAAGCAATTGCTACCTTTGTTAATAACAAGAAAAATACACTTCGAATAATTGCGTTTCTTACCTTGGATTTAATACCCTTATACTTTGCAGTACATGCATCAATAACTGCTTGAGCAAATGCGTCGCCACTACCTAAAAGTTCTTCTAATTTTCCTTTATGTGAGCGTAAAACATCTTCTAAAATAAAAAACACAGGAGTTTGGCGTTTTACATATACATAAATTTTCTCTTTTAATTTGTAGTTAAGTTGATGTTCAATTTCATGATACCCTTTGGCAAATGACTTCGTAATTTGTTCTAGATTTGCTACTTCTGGTTCTGGAAAAAGTTGTCTAAATAAATGAAATCGTAAAAAGGCAATGTCATCTTTTGCAAACGCACGTCTTACCGCTAAATATACTTGTACATTTTTTGTATCTTCTGTATCGTCTTTAATAACAACACTCTCTTTTAACAGATGATACATAAAATTGCTCATGGCTTCTTTTTCTTTATTTGGCTTTAACAAACGGGAAATTTGGCAAGACATTAATTGCAGAATCCACTCATTTACCTTTGCTTCCTTAAGACTTGGGTGATGAGCCAAAATATTGTGCCGCAACTCTTGGAAAAAACTAATAATATTAACTGTTTTAGAAATTATACTTTGCGGAAGCGTATTATCTGGAAAGTATCTTGCCCAGACAAGTTCGCGAATAAGAGGCTCTGCAACCTTGTCTGCAGTTCCCCCTAACATAAGTCTTCTTTTTAAAATACGTTCAATAGAATTTTTTAAAATTACTTCATCGTCTTGCAGATCCATTGCATTACGAAGTTTTTCATACCATGAAGCTATTTCTGAAATAAAACGATTAACAGAAATTTTTTGTTCGTGATTAATTGGCTCTTTTTCTTCAAATACTCCAATAACTGCCTTGGCAAAGGGTGACAGCTTTTTTTCGTCCATATAATAGTAATAGTATACTCTATTACAATTTTAGTCTCAATTAAACAAGCATCTATTCTTTTATTTGTGATCTGTTTAATTGACAAAAAAAATCCAAAACATATACTTGGGATATTCATGCCAGTTGTAAAAGAAAAATTGGCAGCCAACGATTCTGTAGCCTTCCCTTCTTCCCCTTCTTCAGAAACGTTTTGTTGCGAACATTGTAAAACATGCAAACCCTGGAAACAGTGGATCTTCCGATGGGTTACCTATCCAACAGTTCTAAGTATTTTACTAATTATTGCATCATTTAGTTTAGGTTTTCTCTTAGATAAGGTGTCTTTCTTGCAAAACACAACAGCCTTCGCAGCAGATACTCCTCAAAACATTCCGCCCTCACCAAATGGACTTGGCCCAAAAACAGAAGTTGGCATTGGTCATTTACCTATTCTTGGTAAAAAATCAGCAAAAATAACTATTGTAGAATTTGCAGATTTCCAATGTCCTTTCTGTAAAAAATGGTATGAAGAGGTCGGGAAAAATATAATGAAAGAATATGTAGACAGCGGCAAAGTACAATTTGCATTTAGACACTATGCCTTTTTAGATAAAGCTAATTTTGATAAAACATCTCAAGATACCGAGTCAACTTGGTCAGCAGAAGCTTCAGAGTGTGCAAATGAGCAAGGAAAATTCTGGGAATTCCATAATTATCTTTTTTCTCACCAGGGACAAGAAAATGCAGGCAATTTTAACAAAGACAAATTAAAAGAGTTTGCAAAAGCACTTAATCTAAATACCGATAAATTTAATTCCTGTTTAGATTCAAACCGTTACAAAGAAAAAGTTTTGCAGGACTTTCTTGACGGTCAAAAAGCAGGAGTTAGCGGCACACCAACCGTATTTATTGATGGAAAACCATTAGTAGGCTATACTCCTTATACAGCCTTTAAGACCCTGCTTGATGCGGAATTAAAAGCTGCTCACTAATTTTTCTATGTGGATTTTCTTAAAAAATGAATTGTTAACATTGCGTTCGTTAGTAAGTGTTATTTGTATTGCCCTTCTCTATATACTTTTATCAGGAATATTGTTAAATACAAAACTTATTTCAAATATTTTTGCTGCAGATTTTGCTTTAATTTATAAAGTAAAATTTTTATATTTTTTATTAACGCAATTTTGGCAAACACTTGTCCCTTTTGACCAAATACTATTATTTTTAAATGCACTATTAACAGGATTAAATATTCTTTTAATCTTTAAAACCATTTCTTCTCTAAAACATAAAGGGAAAGTAAGACTTTCGGTTGGAGGAGCAACCATAGTAACGCTTATTACCTCAGGCTGTGCTTCTTGTGGAGTTTCTGTTATATCAATTTTAGGAATATCTAGTACACTTTCCTTTTTACCATTTCATGGCATGGAGTTACATATTTTAGCCACTATACTCTTGATTGTTTCTCTTATTTATATGATGCGGCAATTATATATTGGCAGATATTGCAAGATTCCATTACACAAATCGGGTAACAAGAAAGATAAAAGCAGATCCCAAAACAGTTAACCCAAGCATTTTCCAAGAACTATGTTTACTATGTGCCTCTGGTAATAAGTCAGATGCTCCAATGTATAATAAAAATCCTGCAAAAAATCCTAAGTACAAAACTAATATACTGTCCGGAATAATAAATAACATGGTTGATGCAGCTCCAAGAATTGGAGCAACTGCATCCATAGCAAGTAATATAAGAGCTTTTTTTATGGTATTTTTGTGCGTTAGCATAAGTGTTACTGTATTTAACCCATCTGAAAAATCATGGGCAATAACTGCAAGTGACACAATAAAACCGACATGAGCATTTACATGAAAAGCAAGACCAATACCAACACCATCTAAAAAGCTATGAACAGTTAATCCTCCTGCGCTAATAAGTCCCGCAGTTGGATGTCTATGCTCATGCGTTGCATATTCTTCTTCATGATGACCATGAATTATGGCAAGTTTTTCTAAGACATGAATTATTAAAAATGCAACAACAAGAACAATTAACGCAGGTGTTACATCAAGTTTTAATGAAGCAGTTAGCTGAAAAATTTCAGGCATTATGTCAAAAAATACTACGCCTAACAAAACTCCAGCTGTGAGACTCATGATTAAATGCAGTCTATCTTTGTTTTTAAGAGCAAATAATCCACCTAGAGTTGTTGAGACAAAAGTTAAAAATGAGATAATAATAGCTTCCATATTACTTGTTCTGGCAATCAGAACAGAGGCCAAAGAATTCCAAACTATGTCGTTTTACTTTAAATCCTGTTTTTTTGCCAATCTCCTCTTCTAGTACTTTAATATTGCAACCTGATACGTCTTCAATTTTACCGCATTTCTCACAAATGATATGATGATGATCTTCTAAATTTAGTTCGTATCTGGACTTTCCTTCTCTAAATTCAAGTTTTCGAATAATATCTTTTTCTGTTAAAGCATTAAGGATTCTAAAAATTGTTACTCTATCAACACCTAATGTCTCTGATAATTCATCAATTAAAAATTGAGAATCAACAGGCTTGTCTGCTTTTTTTAGTGTTTCTAAAACTGCAATACGAGCAGCTGTTACTTTAAGACCGTTTTTTGTTAAAAGATCTGTAAATGTCTCTGCCTCAACTTTTTGAGGTTCAACCGAAGCTTCTGCAATAGGCTCACTATGCTCTTGTTGTACTTCTTGCACAGGTGTGATTTGAGGTTCTTCTTTTTTATGCTTTTTACCGAATATTCCAAACATACAAGCATCATATGCAACTTAGTTGCCTTTGTCAATAGACCAAATCACAATCTAATCATGACAGGAAGGGAAAGCACTTGTATAATACAAGTATGCGCAAGCTCTTATTTGGGATTTTTTGTGTTTTATTTTTTTTAATAACAGCAGCAGTTGTCCATGCCCAAACCACTCCTCTTCCTGACCAACCTCTTCCTGTTGATGAGTCATTTGCTAAAGGAAAAGTCCTACAAATACTGCATGAATCTGTTGTAAATATAGCAGGATACAAAACATATAACCAAACACTAAAAGTAGAAGTGCTTGAAGGATCAGATCAAGGAAAAGTTATTACCCTAGATAAGCAGGCAGATTTTCGGCTTGCCGATGCAATGAAATCCTATATAGGAGAAACCGTAATTTTGGACATTATGAAAAGGCCAAACGAAGACACTCAATATACTATTACTGATTCTTACAGAATAGATAAACTTGTGTATGTATTTCTTGCCTTTTTTGTACTTATTCTTATTGCTGCCGGTAAAAAAGGCATTGGTGCAGTACTTGGCCTTCTTGTCTCTCTTGCTGTAATCTTGTGGTTTATTGTTCCACAAATGCTTCATGGGTATGACCCTTTAACTGTGAGTGTTGTTGGCTGCTTTATTATTTTATTGGTTACAACATTTCTGGCTCATGGTTTTTCAAAACAAACTGCTATTGCTGTAACTTCTACATTTATTGCACTTTTAGCTACAGTTTTATTTTCTTATTTAGCAGTACAGCTGGCCCATTTAGCAGGTCTTGGGACAGAAGATTCCTATATTTTAGAACTTAATCCAAATCAAAGCATAAATCCTAAAGGTCTGCTTTTAGGGGGGATTTTAATTGGTACTCTTGGCGCATTAAACGATATTACAACAACCCAAGTAGCGGCAATCTTTGCACTGTTTAAAAGTAATGCTAAGTTATCTGCATTAGAGCTTGCAGAACATGGATTATTTATTGGACGAGAACATATTGTCTCTTTGGTTAATACATTAGTGTTAGCTTACGCAGGTTCTTCTTTGCCTATTTTTATTTTCTTTATTTTAAATCCTTCTCACTTGCCTGTCTGGGTAATTGTAAATAATGAATCAGTATCTGAAGAGATTGTCAGAACAGTTGCAGGCAGCATGGGATTAATTTTGGCAATTCCAATAACAACGCTTCTTGCCACATGGTATGTAACTACAAAGTTAAAAAAAGCTTAAATTTTCTTATACAAGGCTAATCCTTTATTTTTGGAAAATAATATATCTTCACCTAGTATATAGCCTTGGGGCTTTACTCGAAAAATTTCGTGTAATCCTAATTCTTGAGGAGTAATTGGAAAGTAAATAGTATCATCTGTTAAATCTCTATCTGGAATTAAAAATCCACCCTTTGGCAGATTTTTAACTATCTCGACAAGATAATCACTTGGTGTTCCTCGTAAAGGAAATCCGGGATATAGTCCCACTCTTTTCCCAGAGAAAAATACACTAAATTTCTTTGGCATTGTTTCTGGAATTGTTGCATCAACTGGTAAAAAAGTAATTGATCTAATAACGTTATTTACGATAAAGTGAATTGTATTCTCTTGCATTTTTTTTATTTCTGCAAAAGTACGTAGTGCCTCTTGTTCCCAAGTAAGAACTTGTGGAACTTTGTACATTGGATCTGCAAAGTATGCTTTAGAAAAATTTGTTGCAAAGAAAATTTCTTTTATTTCTGATCTTTTTTTTGTCATTGGCGCAGTTCCGGCGGCAAACACAATTGGTTTTTTATCGACAAAAAATATATGCAATCTTTGTAAAAAAATATCGTTTGCAAACTCTTTAAAATCAGTCGTGGCGGATTTGGAAATCCTCAAATGCTTGTTGTGGTTCATCATAGGTTACATGAATATTATCTACAGTTGATAAAAATGGACCTTTCTTACATGCCTCAACTAGCTTTTCTATTATTTCTTTTTGACCTATTACTACTCCCTCAACTGTTCCATCTATATTATTTCTGACCCATCCCGTAAGACTAAGTTTTTTAGCAATATGCCGTACAAATCTTCTATACCCAACTCCTTGAACAAACCCAGAGACAATAAAATGAGCTTGCTGCATAGTTTCTACCATAGTGATAATGATAGCCCAAAAAATGCCAAAAGCAAATTCCTAATTAGTCTTCCAAGAAAAACCCATAAGAAAAATTTTTCAACCGGATACTTTAGAATTCCAGAAATAATACCCAATGCATCAAAAATTGGATTAGGTATTAAGGCTAAAATAAAAATAATTACCGCACCATACTTTTCAAAAATAAGAATTAACTTCTCATAACGTTTATGCTCTTTTTTGATTAACACTTTATTGCTGGAAAAACCTAAAATATATGAAGTTAAATCACCTAATCCTGATCCTAGACTTGCTACGAGTGCAACAAAAATCGGAGGATACAATCCTCCACCAGCAATTACTGTTGCAAAACCTGGTGTAGGCATAAATATTGTGGCAGTAGACAACGCATTAATAACAAAAATACCAAAAAGTCCCCATGATTTAAAATGAGATAAAAGTAAATGATACTTTGCAGCAAGAAGGATTATTGCTAATGACAAAAGAAGCATTAAAATCCATTGAAAGGTTAATCCAAAAATAATTTTATTTTTTTTCATTGCTGGTGGAAGGGATTAAACTTGGTTTTACTTGAGCTTTTAGTTGTTTGAGCTTCCACATAAATAAAGCTCCTTTATTTCTGGCATTACTGTCTATTGCAAATGATAACGCTTTTTCAAGTAAAATCCGAGGCATTGTTTTGGCTAATTTAATATACAAACTTTTATGCTTTGTATCATTTAAACTTTCTGCCAAATGAACTCCATATGCTTGAAATTCTCGGGACACATATTTGTCTTTTGTGGGATCAAATCTTTTGAGAACGTCTCCAATTGTCTGCATGGTTTTATTATACCAACAACAGATTTAGTTTGTATTATATTTGTTCATTGCGGCAACTAAATCTTCTTCCAGACCCATTCTAATGGCTTTAACTGCATGCTTGAGCATTTCTCTTACCTTTGCATGATCTTGATGAGAAAAAGTGTCTAATACATGATGAGAAACTGCATCATGTCCGGTTTCTCCTGGTCTTCCAATACCAAGTCTAAACCTCCAAAATTTGTCATTACCGAGTTGTTCAATAACAGACATTACTCCTCTGTGCCCTGCTGATGCTCCACCTTGTCTAATTTTCATACTGCCAACAGGAAAATCGACATCATCGTGTAATACCCAAATGTCCTCTGGCAAAATCTTGTAAAAATTAGCAATTGTCGCAACTGCCTGACCAGAATTATTCATAAATGTTTTAGGCTTAACAAGAAATACTTTTTCTAAAGGTCTTGTTTGAGGCTGCCATTCAATTTCTGCAATGTCTGCTTTAAACTTTGTGTTATCTGTCCATTCAGTCTTTCTCACTGGCTCAAAATCTTTGAGGAATTGTTCTACAGCCATAAAACCAACATTATGGCGCGTATTTTCATATTGTTTTCCAGGATTTCCTAGACCAACAATAAGCTTCATAAAAACATGATAAATCCAAATTGGAAAAATTGCAATAAAATTTGTTTAAAAACCATGCTACCCCTATAACAGGGGTAGCATAAAGAGATAAAAACTTCTTACTTGTAATAAGATTTAATCTGATATAACAAGTAGAATCCGATTAAAGAAAAAAGTACACCGGACAAAGAAATAATAATAATTGCTCCGATGATACTTGCAATTTCTGAATAGAAAAGCATTCTCCATCCCTGCATCTTTCGTCTTTTGGTTCCTGGAAAAGCAAGAAGAAGTAATACACTTGCAACAAGTGACAATACTGCACTAACAAGTGTTACTGCTGCGCCATTAAATCCAGATCCCATTGCTATTAAAGGTGAGAATGCTGTCAAAATACCAAAACCTGCAAGTCCGGCTAGAACTCCCAAGATACCAAAAATTAATGCTATCCAAGGAGTAATATTTACCAAAGTTTGTCTTGCATTTTTAGGAAGTGCTGGAAGCTTAAGAAACCAAGTTTCCATCATCTCTTCCCAATTTGTTGATTTTTTTGCCATTTTTATCTCACCTCCTAACTCGTTTGTGAAAACGATACTATATCTAGTATGCAGGTATTTTGAATAAAAATACAAGAGGGGCAAATGCTACGCAACAAAAAGAGAAATACTAGTAGCAATTTTTCTCACATCAAACCAGCTAGACCTATGTTTTCTTTGGGAATCAAGGTCAACGAGTTGTGCGTTAGGATATGCTCCTCTTAATCCACTTCTTTCTGGAGGAAAAATGTTATCTAACCTGTTATCAATAAGTAATGTATCTATGCTTGGGGTCCTCTCTCTCAGTTTTTGCGCTTGATCTTTAGGCAATTTTCCAAAATACATGGCAAGTTTTCGTATTATTTCTAGCTGTTCATGACTAATTCTTCTTCTATAATGATGCATTGCATAACTAATTACTGCTCTAACCACATTCTCATCGGCTTCTGTTGAAACATCATTGGAAATTTCTCTATCTCCACCGCCCCTTCTAATAGTAAATGCAGCTCTCATTTGGCCTCCATTTAATAAATCCCCAATAGTAGCTGCTCTATTTAAAAATCCTTTTGAAAATACATCTGCTCCTAAAGCTGCAGTTTGAATGAGAACCCTCCTTTCGACGTTGGCAGTATGGTTTGATGCTAAATAACGCTGTACTAAAAGACCTCCTAAAGAGACTCCTGCTAACGTAATTGGCCTGCCTCCAGCAATGGTTGATAAAAAAACATCAAGACTTCTGTTAAAAGCTGTAATCATTTCTTCATAAGATACATTTTGAGGGTAATTAAATGTAGTATAGTCTGGAATAACAACTTTGTACCCAGGGATTGCAAAATTATGAATATGACCATAGGGTGATTCTATAATTCCAGGCAATACAACCAATACCCTTTCTCCTTCTCCAGAAGAAATATAGTCTCCAATTCTTTCTTCTCCGTTTAAAAGCGTTTGCATCGGATAGTCTTTCTGCAAAGCTGCAAAACCAGTTGAAATCTTTCCTATACGATTACCAGGTAAAATTGCTCTATCCCGAATCCCCTGAGCCAAAATATGAAATGGTTCTCGTACATTAACAGGTGTTTCTGTTTGTGGCTGTAAAAAACGGGAAATTAAAGGATGTGGAATTCTTCTATCCAGAGACATCTTGCTATTTTATTATAAGATTAAAAACAAAGCAAGCATTTAGAGCCCCAGGCCAAGTTGTGATTTTTCCTTTTCGTCGTCTGTATCTTTTGCAACATCTTTGCCTTCATGCCAGATTTTAACGACTCCATATACTCCATCGTATCCAGGCTTTATAACAATATTTGCAGATCGTACTTTCTGTACTGCTTCTGCAACTTTTTCTCCTGCAATTTTTGCAATATCATTTATCTCTGCTTTCAGTAGAACAAATAATTCGGATTCGAGTTTTTCACATAATTCGTCAAAAAGGACTTTTACTTTAGGACTTGTTACAGGTCTATCAATTGCCTCCGCAATAATTTCATTTAATGGCACTATTTTGACAAAAGGAGGATGCATTTTTTTAGGATCTGTTATCCACTTTAACCCGGCATCATTTTGTTTTGCCACTCCTCTTGGATCTTCATTTGCCAATTCTTGTACTCGTCTCATAACTCCATCGGTTACTTTTCTTCCACAAACAGGACAAATGCCGCTGGATTTTTTTTGTTCCTCTGGAGTTAAGGCTACGTGACATTTTCTATGTCCAGAATAATGATATTTCCCTTCTTCGGGATAAAATTCTATTGTGTATGCAACCATGTTGCTTACTTCTTTTCCCTGACTTTTTAACATAGGCGCCATGATTGCTTCTCGGATTGCACTGTATGACAGCTCTTGTACGTTAAACACTGTAGCTTCTCTCCCCATTTTTGCAGGAGAATGCGCATCTGAAAAAGAAAGAATTGAGCGTGTATCTAATTCTTTTATTTCCCAATTCATCTCAGGATCGCTGGACAATCCTGTTTCTATACCATAAATATATTTTCCTAAATCTCCAAAACTTTCTGTTATGGAATTAAATCCAGACGACGTTCCATACATGCCAAACCATGGTGTCCAAATGTGACATGGAATAAGTAGTGCACGTTCATCAATTTCCAAAATTAATTCCAATAATCCTTTTGAAGAAAGTCCAATAATTGGTCTGCCATCAGATGTTATATTGTAACCGCGTTTAACCAATTCTTTATTAATTTTTTCACTTGTTTCAAAGGATGGACTTAGTACCAAGTTGTGGATTCTTCTTCCCTTTCCTGCTTGAGAATAAATATTTGCAATTTCTACAGACAATAAAAATCGTGTTTTTTCTTCTCCTGGTTTTGGATTTTTAATTTTATATAACCCTTCTTCTGCTTCAGTTAAAAAACTTTTTATTTCTTTAAGCCACAACGGATGTGTCCAATCTCCAGTTGACAAAATATCTATCCCTTTTTGTTTTCCTACATATGACATAACTGGTGGCGTCATTTGTGGAGAAACAGCTCGCGAATATTTGCTGTGTAAATGTAAATCTGCAACGACATGCATGCTGCTATTCTAGCAAAAAAAAATATTTCGTGAAGTTTTTTTGTTAAAAAATAATAGGTTTTTCTAATTTTTTTATTAAAATTTGCCCGTCCTGTAGCCCTTTTTTAATTTCATATGATTTTCCCTATTGCATTTGCTATAAATTTAGCATATAAAAAAATATAATTGTAAGTTACCTTATAATAGTATTTATAATTTACAAAATAAAATAAAAAATTTGATACTAATAAAAGAAAAATGAAATATATTATTTTTACGTTTGAAGGATATGGTTTTCCAATTGCAAAACATTTATTAGATGAAGGACAAGACGTCACTGTCGCAATTGTTGAAGACGAATGGGATACCCTAACAAAGCCTGAAAAAAGAAAATACGAGCCAGAAGAACCATTCTACACAAAACGCCGCCTTTCTTTATACAAAAATATTATTCCAACAGTTCCTGCTACAAAAATGATTCAGCATATGAAAAAGATTAAAAATCCAAAAGATTATTTTGTGTTTTTTGATTTTAATCATTTATTTAAATTTGCAGAACAAGTTGTTGATTTAGGATTTAACGGTAACTTCCCTACAGAAAAAGATAGATTATTTGAAGTAGATAGAGATGAAGCAAAAGATTTTGTTAAAAAATATTATCCTCATTTACAGTTTGCAAATAAAAAAGAATTCAGAACAGTTCATGCAGCCAAAAAATTTCTTAAAGATACTGAAGAAGTCTGGGTACTAAAGGGGAAAATTTATGAAGCACAAACGTTTATTCCAACAACCAATGATCCAGAACTAGCCAAACATCAGGTTATAGAAACCCTTGAGGCATTTAATGAAGATTACGAAGAAGCAGGATTTATTTTAGAAACAAAAATTCCTTCAGTTGTCGAAATAACTCCTGAAAAAATCTATTATGACGGTGTCCCGCTTGGCATGACCATAAATTTTGAGAATAAACCTCTTGGAAGCGGAAATTTATCTATGCAAACAGGCTGTGCAGCAGATTTAGTCTTCCCTATCTCCATGGAAAACAAAATCCATGACATTGCTTTCCCACCAATTGTCGACAAATTAGCAAAAAAACATAAAGGATTATTTATTTGGGATGCATCACTTTTAATCAATAGACAAACAGGTGCAATGTATTTTGGCGAATTTTGCCCTAACAGACCAGGATACAATTCTTTCTTTACAGAACTTGCTGCAATGCCTTCAGTTAGCCATTTTTTTGAAAGTATTGTCCAAAAAAGAAATCCTTATTTGTTAGGAACCGTTGCCTCTTCAGTTACACTTTTTAATCTTATGCGAGATCCAAATGAAAGGCATATTTTATCTGGAGCAACAATAGATTTTCCAGAATCAATTGCAAAAGATGTTTGGCCATATGATATTTACAAAAAAAATAAAAAAGATAAAACAAGAATTGTCGGTAGTGATTGGCATTTGGCTCCAATTACAGGAAGCGGAGAAACAATAGATGAAGCAGTAAGAAATTTATATAAAAATGTTGAAAAAGTTGCTTTTGCAGGAGTGTACTACAGACCAAAATCAGATTATCTTTCTATGGATTATCCAACTTCAGTTTTACAAAGACTTAGATATGGCTTACAAAAAAAACTGTACAGTCTCCCCTTTGAAGTAGTATTCTAAAAAAGTATGAAATACGCAGTATTTAGTTTTGAAGGAAACGGCTTTCCAGTTGCAAAACATTTATTAGATGAAGGACAAGAAGTTTTGGTTGGACAAATTGATAATATACAAAAAGTATTAACCGATCAAGAAAAAGCAGCCGGCATTACTGAAGAGCCAGAAGACAAAGAACTTCGCATGAAGCGCTATGACAATATTCTCGATAAAATTCCTGCCGATGAACTTATAGAACGTTTAAAAAAAGAACCAAATCCACAGGAATGGTTTTTATTTTTTGATACCAACAATTTGTTTTATTATGCTCAACAATTGCAAGATTTAGGTTTTAACGGCAACTTCCCAACTGAAGAAGACAGGCTCTTTGAGATAGATAGAGACAAAGCAAAAGACTTTGTTATACAACAGTATCCAGATATTAAAGTTGCACAAAAGAAAAGTTTTAAAACAGTAGAGGATGCAAAGAAATTTTTGCACGAAAATAATGACATTTGGGTATTAAAAAGCCAGACAGATGATATTCCAACCTTTGTTCCGGAAACAACCGATGTAGAAATGGCCAGACGCCAAGTTGAAGAGACATTAGACGTTTTTAAAGAAGGTTATGAAACCTCAGGACTTTTTTTAGAGAAAAAAATTGAGAATATTGTTGAGGTTACACCTGAAAAATATTACTACAACGGTCAACCAATTGCCTTAAGTATAAACATTGAAAATAAATTTTTAGGCAGCGGTAATTTATCTATGCAAGTTGGATGTGCAGGAGATTTTGTCTTCCCTATTGAAATGGGCTGTAAAATTGATAAGCTTTGCTTCCCAAAAATTGTTGATGAAATAGCAAAACAACATAAAGGCTTTTTTATTTGGGATGCTTCTTTGTTAATTGACCCTCAAACACATGATATTTATTTTGGGGAATTTTGCCCTAACAGACCAGGATACAATTCTTTCTTTACAGAACTTGCTCAAGCTCAAAGTGTCCACGAATTCTTTGAAAGTATTGTTGCAGGCAAAAATCCATTTACCAAAGGCCTTATTGGAACATCATTAATGTTATTTAATGTGCTTCGTGATCCAGAAGATAAACTACTTGCAGATGCATCAATAGATATTGCTCCAAGTGTAGAAAAGCATGTATGGCCCTATGATGTGTATAAAAAGTCGCCTAAAGACAGTGTAAGAACTGTTGGATGGGATTTACATTTATCTCCTATTACCGCAACAGGAAAAACAATCAAAGAAGCAGTAGATAATTTATACAAACATGTAGAAGGCTTTGCTATGACAAGAGTGTATTACCGACCAAAATTTGATTATGTGTCAAAAGAATACTCTTCCTCTATTTTAAATAGACTGGAATATTGCCTCAAACAGAAGCTATTTGAAGTAGATTTTCAATAATTTCTTTGGTATACTCTCCTCCTATGGCTTTTGGCAAAGTTGAAGCACCAAATTTTAAACTCGAACGAACTCAAAATGGAGTTTTAGTTAATTTGACAGCAGATGCAACCGGAGGAATTCCTACAAGCGCATTGGAACCACTTGGAAGAATTAGGAGCCGAGGAACAATGCGTATTAGTATGACTGTTATAAATGAAGCAGGTGTAGAACAACTCGCAATGCTAACGGGAAATGATTTTATAGCAAGTCCTCTAGGTAGACTACCAACCACAGCAAGTGAAGCTTATGAAACAACCAGACAAATGCTCGGAGGAGTCCCTATTGCTGCACAAATTTCTGTTGGAAGAATGCGACAGCCTGCAAGATAATTTTTATTTCTTCCCCTGTTGATTAAACATTTCAATTAATTCTTTTACTGTTGTTGCATCTTCTGGCTTTTTATCTTTACTTCTAAAACTGACAAGTCGTGGAAATCGTAAAGCATATCCTGGTTCATCATCTTTTTTCCCAGCAGTATGAATTGGGCTTCTTGTTATTTCATCTGCCAATACTTCTATAACGATTTCAGGTTTTAGCCAAACAGAAGGAGTAATAACTGAATCAACACGTGCCGGTTTGTGGCTGCTTTCCAATCCATGGCTTTTTTCTTTAATACTTTTCCATTCTTCATCAGAAAGTCCTGTGCCAATTTTACTAACTGTTACAAACATATCTTGTTTTTCATCATAAACACCAACCAATAATGCTCCTGCACCAAAAGCTGTTCGTTTTCCTTTTCCCGTAATGTAACCTAAAATAACACAATCAATTGTGTCTTTTAATTCTCCTGTTTGATGACGCTTTAATTTTACCCAGTTAAAATTTCTCCCTCCTGCTTCATATTTTGAAGAAAGTTTTTTAATAACAACGCCTTCTAATCCTTTGGTAATTGCATCATCTAACATGATTGCCAATTTTTTTGCATCTTGCATAGTTTTTGTTTGTGTGGGGATTAATGTTTCATCACCTTGAATTGTTGAGGCAAGAATCTCCAATCTTTTTGTTAATGGCTCATCAATTAATGATTTGCCATTTTTGTATAACATGTCAAAAACAAATGCTTTAAGTGGAAGTTTTGCTGCCATTTCCTCTATGCCATGTTTTCTTCTTCTTTTTGTTGTTTCTTGAAACGGTAAAAATTCTTCTGACTCGGGATTGTATGCTAGCGCCTCGCAGTCTAGAATAGCACTGTGGGCTTTAATTTGTTTTTTTGCTCCCTCTATTAACTCTGGAAACATATGAGTCATATTTTCTAAATTTCTGGAAAACATAGAAATCTTTTCTCCATCCTTATGAATTTGTACCCTGAATCCATCGTATTTGTACTGCGCATCTACTTCTCCCATTTTTTCTATTACCTTTTCGGGATTTGGAAGCCTTTCACAGAGTTCTGCCCGAATTGGTTTGCCAACAGTTACTGCTAATTTTTCTATTTTTTCAACTGCACTAACGGGATTTTTTGCTCCCCAAAGCGTTTTGGCAATAAGTCCCAGATCTGAAGTTCTGTTGTATGCTCCTTCTAAATAATGTCGTTGTTTTTTATCTCCCAATTTTACAGTTGCCAAGGCATCTAAAATTGTTGGATCTCCGATTCCTAAGCGAAGATTACTTAATGGAATTCTAACTAAATATTTTGCACTTACAGCATCAACTTTTTTTAACAAATCTGAAAGTAAAGTAATACGTTTTTCAACCGTACCTTCCCCAGAAGTTTTTGCAATTTCTGTTAATATTTTTACAACTCCATCAATGGTAATGTCAGAAGCTCTTGCTTTATGTTCTTTTGCTAATTCAAAGGCTACCTTTCCCATATCTCCTTTGTGATCAAATTGTGTTAACACATGATCTTTAGATTCGCCATATGCTTTCCCAATTGCCTCTGCAACCCCTTTTTCTGCCATACCAATTTCTGTTGCTTCAAAAAAAGGTGCTATTCTTCCCTGCACTAAATAACAAACTTCTTCTATTTCTTCCGGAGACTGAATGTGTTTAAATAAATCTGAAAGAATTTGGATAAGAGAAAGACGGGATGAAGTTGCCTCTAGTTTTTCAAAATATTCTGCCAGCGTTGAGAAGATCATACCAATGGCAATAGTATATCACTTTAGTTTATATTTGGTTACTTTGTATCGAGGCTAAGATTTTCTATAAGGAGGATTAACTTCTGGAATTAGTATTGGATTTCTCCCGTTTCCAACAGCTTCTCTTAATACAAAAGAAGTTGTATCAGAAACCTTATGATCTCCATATATTATGGTATCTCTAAGTTCAATTTGCGGATCTCTATCACCAAGTAAATTATTAATAAAATCTACATCTTCTTGAGTAAATCCTACACTCTCAAGACGGTTTGCAACTCTTTTATCTAAAACAACAAGATGTAAATTGGGAATTAATTGTTGCAGTTGACGTAATCTCCTTTGTGCCCCTTCCCCTAAAATACCGACACCAACAAAAATCGGTGCATTCGGGTTTAATGCATGTGCATCAGTAATTTGTTGTGCCAATTGCTGTCCATTGACACTCCATTCATCAAATATTGCAATAGGGCGAGCGCTTTCCCCCCCAAGTGCAAGTTGAGAAAGATTTTCATAAGATACAACTGGAGTAATATTTGCCTGATGTAATATTTCATTTGTCATCCATGCCTGGCTTGAATTAGGACGGACAGTAAAAACATCGAATTCCGTATAACCCCCCGCATTTAAAAAGTAAACAAACGCCTCTGCTAAGCCTGACTGATATGACGCAATATCTCCTGAAGAAATATATGTTAATCCCCCATCCAGTCTTTTTAAAAGTCCATTTGGATATCTAACATCACTTGTTAACCAATTGGCAAAGCGAATAGCGTTATCAGGCTGAATACCTTTTTTGCTTACAGAAGCTACAAATGCAGATCCTTCTGGATGACCATTTAATACTTCTTTTGACTGGCTTCCCATATTTACCTACTTATCTTAACATTTTATCATTAAATCAAACAAAACCTTAGAAAGGATATTTTTCACTTTACCATGACATACTTGGCGCCTTTGGTAACGCCTTGTTTTTTAATAAGTCCTGCTCCAACTAATGTTTTTAAATCCAACAAAACACTGTCCTCTGAAATCATTGGGAACAAAGATTTAAATGCTTTGTTTTCTAAATACCCGTTTTTTTGGATAAACTCGACTATTTCCATTTGTCGCTCAGAAAGCAGTAATGGCTTTCCGCCTAATTTTTGTTTTATATTGGCATCAGCAGAAACAGCCTCTACTCTACTTCTCACTTTTGAAAGTTCAATTGCCAATCCTTGGGTAAAATATGAAAGCCAAGAAGTAAAATCTCCATTCTGTTTCTCTACTTCCTGCAAAGAAGAGTAATATCTTGCCGCATCAGAATCAAAATATTCTTCCAAAGAGAAAAACTTTCTAATATCATATCCTTCCAAAAATAAAATTAAGGTAGATAATGCTCTTGATACCCTTCCGTTACCGTCCACGAAGGGATGGATTCTCACAAGTTCATAATGAACAATTCCTGACTTCAAAACTGGATGAATATCCTCTTGTGTATTGCTATTTATAAATGCAACTAGATCTTGAATTTGCATAGGAACTGCAATTGCACTGGGTGGTCTAAAAACGACTTCTCCAGTTTGGTTACTTCTAATAACAACTTG
>DASVYQ010000100.1:0-1989 GCA_036392095.1 Patescibacteria group bacterium | reverse complement strand
TTTAAAAAAGAGAGAAAAGGGAAGAGAAAAAAGAAGAAAAGAGATAAACAAAATAAGCGTTGTTGTAATAAGTGGTGTTTTAATGATTGTTTTAAGAAAAGATTGATCAAAGTATTTTTTATAAATAAACCAACAAGTCAAAATTGATAAAAGCAAATAAATAAGTCCGTCAAGAGCATTTGTCATGTACATTATCGCAAGAAGCCATCCAATAAATATCCAAAGAATAAGCATGGGAATGTGATTACCAAGTTTTTTTGCAAAAGCAAATGGAAGGAGGGTGTTTGTAGAGGAAATATCTTCTTTATTGTAGATGACAAAAGAGAATAAAAGTGCAAGGAGAAGCAGTACAAATGGAATATCAATTACATGTCCGTGTAAGTCTGAAACAACAAATGAATAAAGAGGGAATTCATGAATTGTGTGATAAATATATCTTGTAGCATTTGGATACCAGTATGCATTAGGAAATGTTGTTGGTGAAAATTTCAAATCCCACAATGGTTTTGGATAATCATTTTGGTAGGGAAGAAAGAAACTGTAAACAGTGTGTAAATTCCCTGAAGAAGAGAGTATAAAACCTGCTAAAATTCCAGAGATAAGAAAAGGGAGAAGTATTCTTTTTTTACTGTTTGTTTTTTTTAGGAAAAAGCTCCAGATATTTCCTATAAGTGAAAATGCTCCAACAAATGTAAAAGAAAAAAGAGTTGCTAACATGAGATTAAAAGTCACAGGGGAGGGAATATCAGAAAGTTTTGTGAGAACAGCTGTAACTAAATGTCCGAAGTAATAATAATTAATTGGATAAGGAGGATACCACATATCTTGCGCCGGGAAATATGAGCTTCTCAAAATAGAATTAAGAAATCCAAAATCCATATATTTTTCCAAACCATGAATATCTGGTTGATGTGCTCTCACAAATGCCCAAAAAAGAAGAGCTGTAAAGAAGAAAAATTCCTCAACAATTATGAGAGCTGTAGTTGGAGTAAAAAAGAATTCTTTTAATGATTTTCTTTTTTTTGTTCGTTGTTTATAAATAATGAAACATTCAAGACCAGCAAAAAATATAAGAATTCCAATGAGTGAAAATTGCGTGAAGGCAACAATGTGTAGCGTTGCCAAAAGGAAAATAGTATAAGAAAGTATTCCAACACCTAAAACTTTACTAAAAATATATCCTTTATCAAAAAAATTCCGAAAGAGAAATGTATTAAGAGGAGAAAAAATGGTTCCTATACTAAGAAGTACTGTCCACCATGTAACAACTGAAAGAAAATCATTGATTGTCATATCTGAATTCTACTATTCTTATCTCTCTAACACAAGATTATTGCAAAATCTTTTTTATATCTTCACTTGTGAGATGCTTCTCATTTTTAAAAATTCTTACTTTGGGGTGATCATACACTTGAAACGTTTCCTCACTGGTATCATCATTAATCGTTATCCCTAAAAGAGATGGATAGGAGGTAAACGTTGCGACTTCTTTAAATCCTAATTTCCCGGAGAAAAGATTAGTGTAATAGCGACTTGTTAATGGATACATATCTGTAAGGTGAATGAGAGTTCCGTACAATCGTCTGCTGTTAATAATAATGTAATCTGCTTGAGGAAGAGTCTGCGCATAATATTCAAGTTTTGCAGTGTTGTCTGTATCATAAATCGTTAAAGCTTGAGAGGTGTAAATTGTTGGATTGTATGCACCAATCCCTATTGGGAGGCCATCATCCCAATGTTCAGTGAAAATATGACTTCCTGCTGGAATATGATTATAAATCCAGACAGAAGCACTAACTCTTGTTTGGGGAAGCGTGTAGATATTAAAGAATGCAACTGCCCAGAGATTTGTCCCTAACACGACAATTGTAATAAGAATGTTTCCCAATTTGTTATATTTCTCTTTTATAGAAATGAGAAAAACACTTCCTGCAATTATAAAGTAAGGAATAACGGGCATCATGTATCTAATAAATTTTGTGTGCCAAC
>DASVYQ010000099.1:0-2861 GCA_036392095.1 Patescibacteria group bacterium | reverse complement strand
AAACTGGCAATCTGAGAGAATCCCAAGAAGAGAGCCAACATGCCTGCTAGCATAAATGTAAAAAATACTTGAGTAATTCCAGCAATGACAGCAACCCTTCCAATTGATGCAAGCTCTGAAAATTTTAATTCTAACCCAAATAAAAAAAGAAGAAGCGTTATTCCAACATCTGCGAGAGTACGAATCACGTCAAGATTATGCAAATGCAAAAGTGCCAAAGGACCAACGAGAATTCCTGTCACAATATAGGCAAAAAGTGGTGGCTGTTTGAGAAGACGAAAAAGAATAGCAAGAAGGCTGGCAAGACAGATAATAATTGTTATCTCAAAAAAGATACTTCCCACTTCTCTATTGTAAGTTTATTTCCGTCAGATTGTCCACAATCAATTAGTTTTACACCTCAACAGAACATTCCCACGTAGTAAAACCCAAATCTTTCATTTTCTCTTCTGCTTGTTCTAAACCAAATTCTTTAATAAATGCTTTTTTTGTTTCTCTTATCTCATAGGGAAGAATTATCCAGCTATCAAGTTTTTTTACGAAGAAATCAGGAATGTAAACAGTATGTGATTTATAATATGGTGCTGCAGTATAAACTTTTTTAATTGGCAATTCTTTTAAATACGAAAGAGCTCTGAGAAATGTTTTTCCACTATCTGCTAATTCATCAACCAAAAGGATAGTTTCTTGTTTAAATTCTTTAGAACTCACTTGCGTGACAACTGGTTCTTTATTCTGTTGTAAATCAGCATATGATTCTATTGCGATGTGAGATATTGGCAACTGCAATACGTCTGAAAGAATACGGGAAACTACCATTCCGCCTCGAGAGATAGAAATAATTTCATCAACAGGTGTCCCATTAATTTTCTCAGCAAGAGAAAAGGTATCCTTCTCTAATTGTTCCCAGGAAATTTTTGTAAAATTCATATATTAGAACTGCCCAACAAAACTAATTTCTGTTTCCATCGTAAGCCCCAACTGCATATGTACTTTTTCTTTTACCAAATCGATGAGTCGCATAACATCATCTGCCGTTGCATTATTAACATTAACAATAAAATTAGCGTGTTTTTCTGATATTTTTGCACCACGAATTTGATATCCCTTTAATCCAACTTGCTCAATAAGCCTTCCTGCACCATGCCCTTCAATTTTTTTAAACACTGATCCAGCTGATGTCCACACGGCATTTTCTGGATGTTTTTCTTTTCTCCATGAAATATTCTCTTCAATAACTTTTTCTATTTCTTCTCTCTTTTTTTCTTTAAGAGAAAACGTTGCTGAGAGAACAATTGCATGATTACTATGCAAGATACTATCATCATAGCCAAACTGAAAATAATCTTTATCTACCTTTTTTTGTTCTCCTTCTTCTGTGAGAATAACTGCTGATTCTAAAATATCTGCGATAAATACTGTTTTTGTTCTGTCTGGAGAAAGAAAATGAAGATTCTGCCACAACGCTCCTCCAACTGTTGATGGAATTCCTGCAAAATGTTCAAACCCTGATAACCCTTTCTCTTTCGCTATTTCAATAAGATGAGAAATAGTCACCCCTGACTCTGCAATGATTTTTGTCTCAATTGTTTCAATTTTATCTGATTCATTTTTTATTACTAATCCACGAAATCCCTTATCACCAACTAAAATATTTGCACCAGAACCCAAAATAAAATAAGAAATCTTTTTTTCTTTTGCATACATGACTGCTTCTGTGAGTTCATCAGCTGAATGAACAATAACAAATTCATCAGCTGGACCACCTATATGAAATGTTGTGTAGGACTCCAAACTAATATTTTTTTGTGTCATCATACATGCATTATCTCACAAAGAGGGGTGCAAAGAAAATTACTGTGCAGGTACATTAACAAGGGTAGCTTTCAGAGTCTGTGTTGCATTGTCTCTCCAAATAGTAATAGCAATATTGTCTCCTACTTTTTTACTGGAAATAATTGTTGCAAGAGAATTTTGTTGATCATTTATCTTTTTTCCATCAATTTGTGTAATAACATCTCCTGCTTTTATTCCTGCTTTTTCAGCTGGACTCCCTGCCACAACCTGTTCAACATATGCACCTTGTGGTAAATCATTCATCACTGCTACTGCCTGAGAAATTGATTTATACCCAATACCAAGATACGGTCTTAAAAATTGTTGTCCGTTTTTATTAAAATTATTAAGAGAATCTTTTACAATATTTATCGGCATAGCAAATCCAATATTTTGTCCATTTTGTGCAACAGCTGTATTCATTCCAATAACTTGATTTGAGGAATTTACCAAGGGCCCACCGCTATTACCAGGGTTAATTGCCGCGCTGGTCTGAATAACATTATTTAATTGTTCTGTAAATCCTTCTAGTTGATCTCCTGCAGTAATTCCTCGTCCAAGTCCTGAAACAACTCCTGTTGTCACAGTATTTCTGAATTCTCCCAAAGCAGTTCCAATTGCTACAGCAAATTGTCCAACTTGCAAATTACTTGAATCACCCAGGGTTACAGGTTTGAGTGTATTACCCTTATTTTGTGATGGATCTATTTTTATAATGGCAATATCATTGACTGGATCCCGATAAATCTTTTTGACATCGTATTTTTTATTATTTGCAGTTACTATTTGATATGTTGCTGTAGTGTCTGAAACAACATGCTTGTTGGTAACAATCATGCCCTCTGGTGAGACGATAAATCCAGATCCGATGTCTTGAGGTTGAGTTTGGTCGGGAACCTGTGTTTGATCTGGAGTCTGAAACATAAAGAATTGCCCCATTCCCATTTGTTGGTTGGTATTTACCGGCAGCTGAGCAACAACGGTGACAACAGATGGACCAGTTTTTTTCACTATATCTATTGTTA
>DASVYQ010000098.1:0-2224 GCA_036392095.1 Patescibacteria group bacterium | reverse complement strand
ACGAACTGACAAAAAAATGTATAAGGAGGTGTTAGAATGTCTAAAACAAAAAGAAAAAAAATAAAAAAGGAATGGTGTAAATTTCATTACAAAAAAGATACTTGTAATGCTCTGTATAGAGAATATAAACAAATATGAAACGTCATGATTCAATGCGTGGTTGGTTTGCATACGAACTATACCAACAGATGAAGAAAAACTGTGATATCTGGTTAATTACAGGGGATTTAGGCTATGGTATGTTTGATACTATTCGAGATGAGTTCCCAGATCGTTTCCTCAATACCGGAGCAGCAGAACAGGCGATGATGGGAATAGCTTGTGGTCTTGCTTTGGAAGGGAAGATTCCTGTTGTTTATAGTATCACCACTTTCCTACTCTATCGTCCCTTTGAAACTCTGCGTACGTATGTCAATCATGAAAAACTTAATGTAAAGTTAATTGGTGGAGGAAGAGATCATGACTACGCTCATGATGGTATTTCTCATTGGTCTAATGATGCAAAGTATTTTTTAGATGGATTAGAAAATATCCATCAATTGTGGCCTGAAGATAAAAAAGATGTTCCATTTATTCTTAATAAAATGATTGAGAATTATGGCCCAAATTTCCTATCACTAAAGCGATGAGTACAATTCAACTCCCTATAAAAAATTTTCCTAAACAACAGGAGATATTCGATAATCCCGCAAGATACGTCATAGTACCTAAAGGGAGACGATTTGGTGCTACAAATGGTTCAGCTAATAACTTTATTAAAATGGCAATAAAACGAGAATTTCAGCGTGGACTTTGGGTAGATACAGTTAATTCTAATATAGAGAGATATGTTGAACGGTATTTTATTCCTAAACTAATGAAGCTCTCAGAACCTGGTAAATTATGGCATTGGCGTAAACAACAGAAAATTTTAACTATTCTTGACAGCTTTATTGATTTTAGATCAGTAGATAACCCCCAGAATATAGAAGGATTTGGATATGATTATGCTTTCTTAAATGAAGCAGGGATTATTTTGAGAGATGAGTATTTATGGCAGAATGCTATTCGTCCTATGCTTTGGGATTATAAATGCCATACGATTGCCGCCGGAACTCCTAAAGGCAAGGGCGTATTCCATGAGTTATATATGCGCGGTTTAGATCCTCAACAGCCAGATTTTGCATCTCTTACATTTACCTCATTTGATAATCCTTATGTTCCTCATGACATTATTATGGAGGATATAAAATCAATGCCTCAAAGAGTTGTAAGCCAAGAGATTTATGCAGAATTTCTCGATGATACTGGAGTTGTTTTTAGAGGAGTAAAACAAATAGCCACTCTTGATCCTAAAAACCCTCCAGATGTTGATTTCTCACATATGTATGTCATAGGGTGCGATTTGGCAAAGCTAGTTGATTATACCGTTATTAGTGTCTATGATCGAACAGATAATAATCAAGTTTTTCAAATGAAATTTAACAGCTTAGAATGGCCTGCTATCCAGTCACGAATACAACACGTTTCAAGAAAATATAATAATGCACTTGTTATATTGGATAGTACTGGAGTTGGTGAGCCTATTTATGATCAATTATCGCGACTTAATGTGCCCGTTGAGCCTATTCATTTGACTAATGAATTAAAAAAGCAAATAATAGAAAAGATAAGTAATTGGATTGAACTTAAGTTGTTTAGAATGTTTAATGATCCTGATACTATTAATGAATTTAATTCTTTTACTTATGATATAGCAGAAAAATCAGGGAGGATAATGTATAACGCACCTGTAGGCTTTCACGATGACATAGTGATAGCAAATGCATTAGCAGTTTGGGGTATGCAACCAGTCAGTACAACCCAACCTGAACGAGAGATGAGTATAATTCAACGTGATATACTCAATAAAACACAGGGACCAAATGAAGACGATTTTGAAGAGGTAGACGACTGGAGTTTATATGGACAATCAGACAACTAATAAACCAATATTTATACCATACAAGAAGCCTGACGAAGAAATGAAAGAGGCTATTGGAGAGGCAAATCAAAATGATGGGACAGGAAATATTGATCTTGGTCATGCTAAGCTTCTATCCTGTCTCTATTTTGTCTTTGATGCATTTGAACGGTCTGGTTTAGACTTCTTTTTAGTAAAAGATACGGCCCGCAAAGCGAAAACGGAATATATGCTTGAGGGAGATCATATAGACGTGGGTTTGAGGAAGCTTGAATGGGCAAA
>DASVYQ010000097.1:0-2510 GCA_036392095.1 Patescibacteria group bacterium | reverse complement strand
ACCATAATATTCCCAATAGTTTACCAGTCTTCTTAACTTCAACTATTACAAACCTTGAACATAACGAATTTTTCTGGGAAAACCGGATTAAAGACGCGTTGAAGTATTGGGGTTTCACCGAAAGTTATACCTATCCGATGGTGGCTAAAGACATCTTTGCTGGAAAAATAGAAGATGCCGTCACGATCCAAAATCCTTTATCTGAAGATATGGTCTATATGCGTAAAACTCTTATCCCCAGTCTGTTACAAGTCGCTCAAAAAAATAAAAATCATGAACAACTCAAGCTCTTTGAACTAGCTAATATTTATGAAAAAAGAGCCAATGATTTACCTGACGAAAGACTAAAACTGGCAGGAATAATGAAAAATACTTCAACCAATTTTTATGCTGTTAAAGGGATTCTTGAACAGCTAATGACTGATTTAGGAATTGAGCAATTGACATTTAAAACTAGAGACAAAGGAGCAGCAATTTTTGTGGCTAAAGATTTATTAGGTGAAATTAAAATTATTAGTAAAGAACTAATCGCCTTTGAGTTGGAATTTAAAGTTATCTTAAAATATGCAACTCTTAGAAAAACCTATAAGCCATTAAGTAAATATCCGCCTGTGGTCGAAGATTTGGCAATTGTGGCGTCAAAGCACGTCTTGACTGGTGATCTGATGCAGGAAATTAAAAACCAAAGCGATTTAATTTGGGAAGTTACTCTTCTTGATAAATATGAAGATACCAGAACTTTCCATGTCGTTTACCAAAGTTACCAAAAAAATCTTACCTCTGAAGATATTACCCCTATTCGAATAAAGATCTTAAATACACTCAAAGAAAAATATCACGCGAAGTTGAAGGAATAAAATAAAACTTATGTATTAGTATAAAATCTAATTAATGACTGAACAAGTAGAAGGAAATCATGATCCAAGTTCTAGACACAGGTTTGATATAAAATCTATTCGTGAAAACGAAGACAAACCGTTTAATTTTTTTCCAGCTCGATCATTTCTTAAGGAATGGTTTGCTATTAATGATTCAATATCTCCAGCTTTCCTTGATCGTCATGACTGGGAAATACAAACTGCAAATTCAGGTATCTTGGAAAAAATGACTCAAGGAGGACATAGACTATTTTTGCCTTATGACTTACGTTTAGATGAGATGGTCGGTGTTTTTGAGGCAATAGATAACGATACTTTTGCTGCCCAACCAGAACGCAAAAGTCAGTCGTCTGAAAAAATAATAGAACTAATGTCTTTTTTGAGAGATGTCAGTATTTATTTTTATTCTCGCCTTGATAAAATTCAGTCGACCAATCAAAAATTTTATGCTTCTCAAATAAATGATCAAGATACAAACCCGAAAGGTGAACAACGACAAGAAAATGCCATAAGTAAAGCATCTGTTACACGTGAAATCGCTCATGCTCTTTCAGAAGAACTATATGAATACGGAACAAAATTTGATAAAGGAGTTACCCCTCTATTGGCTGAAGTTAATCTTTCACCAGAACGGACAATGTGTATGGATATATATGTTACAACCGGCGAAATACTATCTGATACAGAAGCAGCAGAATTCCTTTCTTTTTTATCAAATCCCTCTTCACTTGAAGACGAAAAAAGAGCACAACGATACCGTGCTATTCGTATGAGACTGCCCCAAAGGAATGTTCTTTTATATGCGGCTAAAAAAGGAGTCTTTGATTCAGAAGACACAGACGCAATTGAAGATTACCGATCAGAAAAAATTGCACAATTTTTTAGAGTGTACAAACAGGCTTTTGAGTTAAATAAACGAGGTGAAAATGGCGAATTGCTATCTCCTCAAAACCAAATGATACCCTGGCAAAACAGTTCGCCGGTATACAAGGAGTTTCTTACCAAAGTAGAAACTGCGATAGGGCAAGCGATAATGGCACCTAAAAATGAACTAATGAGCGCAATTTTCCGACGCGGATTAAAAAAATTAGTAGATGAAATAAGAGTTCCGAGGAACAAGTTATGGAAGCAGGCTGTAAGTACTTTTTTTGAGGACTATTTAAAAATTGATCTCCATTCTAAAGAAAAAAAATTGGCTGACGAACTGCACATCTCTCAACTGAGAGACGAATTAGAATCTATCCGTCAATTAGGTGATAAGACAAGAATAAGTGCAAAAGAACGTGAAATTACTGACAAAATTCAAAAAGCAGTAAGCAATTTCCCGTATGAGCTTAGTGGACATTCGCCAACAGATATAATTACTTTACAATCTATCAACTGTGTTGGCGCATCAATGCTTGGAAGCGAATTAATGAAACAAGCCGGCCTACACCATCTGACTGCCGATATACCAACTCATTCTTTTTTATTCTTGATAACAACTGATGGTCACGTTGAATTAAGAGATATGCTTAACAAAAAATCTAATGATGATCTCACTGATTATATGATAAAAGGTACCAACAAGAATGGTACACAAATAACTGTGAATAATATAGTCGACTTTAGTCATAATCCTCACCCGAGTGG
>DASVYQ010000096.1:0-1709 GCA_036392095.1 Patescibacteria group bacterium | reverse complement strand
AATTTGCTAGTGAAGTGGCGTACAAGAGAGAACTTGGCACTCGTTGTGTTTGTATGCTAAGTATTGAATTATGAAAGCATTAATTACAGGTTCGGCAGGATTTGTGGGAAGTCATTTAGCAGATTGTCTTATTGAAAAAGGACATGAAGTTGTTGGGATAGATAACTTTTTAACTGGAGATAAGTCTAATATTAATCCCAAAGAAGGATTTTATGAAGCAGATATACGCAATAGATATGCACTCGATGTAATCTTTAAAAAAGAAAAACCAGATTGGGTATTCCATGAGGCTGCAAATGCACGAACACAAGTAAGCGTAGATGATCCTGTGATGAATAATGATGTCAATATTACAGGAACACTTAACGTTCTGTTAGCAGCACGAGATAGTGGAGTAAAAAAGGTTATGTTTGCTTCATCGTGCATTTTGTATTCCCCCAATACGCCTTATTATGTTTCTAAACTCGCAGGAGAAGAATACATGAATGTTTTTCGTAAGATTTATAATCTTCCTACAGTAAATTTACGCTACTCAAATGTCTATGGGTCACTCAGACAATCAGAAAAAGGATCATCAATTAATGCCCTGGCCTCACTTCATAAAAGTAGGCGTGATACAGGTCGAATATGGATTACAGGAGATGGAGCTCAGGAAAGAGACTGGAGTCACGTAAAAGACATTTGTAGGGCTAATCTAATGGCAGCAGAGAGTGATTTTACTGGCACAGTAGATATTTGTACGGGAGTACAAACGAGTATGAATGAAATCGCAAAACATTTTGACTGTCCGATAGATTATGTTGAAGGAAGACCTGGCGATCAGAAACATTTGGGATTTCAAGATCCAGAACCAGCTTATAAAGCATTTGGATATAAATACGAAATACCGCTAACAAAAGATAGTCTCGAACCATATTTATGAGCACAGCAGTACTGATCCCATTTTTTCGCTATCAGCCTCACTATAGAGATTATTATCGAATTTATTTCGAACAATTATTAAAAGGACTTGAAATATGGGGTGATGAATTCGATAAGTTATACCTGATAGATCAGGATATGGAATTTACTACAGAAGATTTTAATCGTCTTCTTGCGGTTAAACCGAATAGTGAAATTATTAAATCAGTTAATCAAGGACATCATTGGGTACAATTCAAAGACGCTATTCCTCATATAAAAGAAGATAGAATTTTATTCCTAGATAATGATGTAATTATTTGGAAAAAGGGAATTGTAAAAAAATGGTTGGAAAATGAAGTAGCTCTGACATTTGATGGATCAGGTGGTTTGAAAGCTCAGATGCAAGAAAAGTTTCCTATCTTAAAAAAGTATGATGCTACCCGTATGGGATCATATTATTTCGTATTACCCAAAAAAGTATTTGAAAAGATACCAGATTTTGACTTTGCTCCCATAACATATGAGGAAGGAACATATCTCAAAGAACTTGGCTATACGACTCAAAAAGGTGATTGGTCTGATTCGTTCGGATTATTTACCATGAAACTCTTATCTCTCTATCCAGAAGTAGGATTTATAGAAGATGATCGGTCTAGTATTTCGTTTCCCGATAATAAAACCAGTAATCCTAGACAATTAGGATACTATCATGTGAGAAATGGTAATCTGCCAATTTATACAATAAATTCATTTTATACCCATCCTGAAGATTACACAAGAACTCTTAAAATCACTCCTATTTCTGA
>DASVYQ010000095.1:0-3741 GCA_036392095.1 Patescibacteria group bacterium | reverse complement strand
ATCCTGAAGATGTTACAAGAACAAACATTTTTTGTTTTGGATATCCAAATTATCTACTAACAAAGTATTGAGGCTAATTCCACTTTGTTTGGGATATGCGGTCGAAATAAAGGAATAAATTGTAATGATTGAGGAATGTTTGAAAATTACTCTGTAGCGACTTCTTCTTTTTTAGAAACTCTTTTTTTCTTTTCAACTGGTGCTGGTTCTGCAACAACAGTTGCAACTTCATTGGCAACTTTAGGAGCATTTGCAGAAAGTAATGCTAAAATTTTATCTAATTTTGCATTAACTGTATCAAATTCTGCTTTACTTGGAGCTGACACTTTTGGAGCGTCATTTCTTTCAAATCTTTTTTCTCCTCCACCCATTTTTGCAAAACAATCTCTACAATAAACCGGTTTGTCACCTGTTGGTCTAAAAGGCAATTGGCATGGCTTACCACAATTATCACAAATTGCATCGTGCATTTGAGGGCGAGAACCACCTCTGTTATTGCCAAAAGATCGTTTTCCACCAAAAGATCTGTTGCCGCCAAAACTGCGTCCGCCACCAGATCTATTATTGTCTCTATTAAAATAGCCCATAATTGTATTATACAGGAAATAAGATAAACTTGTTGCAGCAAAATGGTTATTATTCTGAAGAGGATTCTTCTTTTTCTTCTCTTTTTTCTATTCCTTCTCTAATTGCCTCGTGGAGTTTGGAAAATAATTCGCCTTTGGTTTTAATTTCTTTTATTGTTGCACTATACGTAGTAAACATTTTTTCTATTTCTGCATCTTTTAACTTTGTTTTTTCTGCAATTTTTCTAACTATTTTTGTTATTTGCTCCCAAGGATTTTCATCATAGTGCAATGCAAGTCGTACAACTTCATTTACTCCATGAGTATTTTTAATTTGTTCAAACAATACTTTTTCTAATCCTTCTACGTCTTTTGCGTCTTTTAACCGTTTTGCTTTGGCTGTTTTGGTTTTAATAAATAAAATCTTCCCTTCTTCTAAAAGTAGGTCAATTAACTTTTCTTGATACAAAGAAATTAATGCTACAAAGGTTAGTTGTTGTGCCAGTTTTTTCTGGTCTACTTTTTTGCCGTTTAACAGTGTTTCTCTAAAATGCAAAAGATTTGTTTCGGGAGCAAATTTGTCTCCGTATAAATAAACAATAGGAGAAATCATATATTGTGATTTTAATTACAAATTACTTGTGTTGCAAGTACCTATGCTGCTTGCGCTTGGACAGTTTGTTTTTTACGGGTCGTGTAGTCAACAGAATGCCATAAATTAGCATAAAACCAATCTTGAGTTTCTTGATTTAGGGTAATATTTTGTGGTCTTGGCCCTGTTACCTGATCAAACGTAAGCGTTAAGGGTGTTTCCGGAGATATTCTGCCTTCGGCAATATCTACCAAGTATTGTTCTGCTAAAAGGGAAATATTAAATGATACATGCTCAAAAAGAGCTTCATATCTGTGCATCATATGTGCTGATTCTGCTACAAATGCAACAAATTCAGGATCTCGAAAATCAAACAATCCAACCGGTTGGTAATTATTCTCTGGGTCAAGTTCGTAAATTGGGCCTGCTTTACGCCTCATGTGATAATCAAATGTATATAATTCTTGATTCCAAAGTGTACTAATTTGTATGCCTTCAGGACTTGCCGGATCTATGCTCTGCAAAATTTCCAATGCATTTCGTTGGTTTTGTGTAGGATTGGTACTATTTTGAAGAATTGCTATCATATCTACCATAGTATACTCAAGCGGATATTGAGCATGTGCAAAATGCGATTCTCTCCAACCATACATAAGTGTTGCAACAACTTCTCCTTTGTGGCTTAAAATGTCTGTATCAAGCGGATTTCCAAGCCTTTGCATTAATCCGTCATATCTCTTAACTATTCCTTCTTGTCTTGCCAAAGTAGGATACAATCCATGATCCATAATATCGTGATGTGTAATAATCCAGGTTGCAATACTTGAAGAAATTGAACTATTTCTAAATACTTTTTGCCTGTTAACAAGTTCTAACAGCGGAATACCGCTATTTTGTTGATGTAATAATCTTATTGTCTCTACTCCCTCTGGTGTAAGCTGCATGGAAAAACCATGTTGCTGAAAATCTTCTAATGTTCTTAGACGACGTTGGTCAATTTGCGAATTCCGTGCAACTGTAAATGCACCATTTTCCCGATCTATCAATCTGCTTTTTAACGCTGCTTCTGTACTTTCTGCTAGTTTTGCTTGAACAGATATATATAACTCCTCCACATGTGCCTGGTTTGATACATATGCGCGTAAGGAATCTTCATGATCAAACCACCCAATTAAGGAAAGAGTACCTACATTTTCTATGGCTTCTTGAGGAGAATGCGCATGTGCCATTGCCCGAGCAAGCCCATATACAGCATATTTACCTGCTTCTAGTACCGTGGCATTTTCCCGCATGGCAAGCGTACCCAAATATGTTCTTTCTAAATCCAGCAATTCTGCCATGCCGATTCTAACATCTGGAGAACCTGCATTTTGCTGTACTTCCAAACTCCGTCTTGTTGCAGCTACAAAACCTATAGCAGGCTGCTCTCTTTGATCTCTTACTCTTTCATTAGCCATAATATGATAAATCCAAACTGGCATATAGTATAACCTAAAGCGAATTGAAATGCATGTTGAGCTTTCGTATAATTGGCCTTGATTATGAAAGAAGGCGAGTTACATCCTACAGATGAATATTTAGATATTGTTGATGCACAAGATAGGGTGATTGGAAGAAGATTACGCTCACAAGTGTACCAAGAACATGCATCAAATTTTAGAGTGGTAAACGCATTTATTGTAAATAGCAAAGGGCAATTATGGATTCCAACAAGAGGGGCTCATAAAAAAATTTCTCCGAATGCGCTTGATTTTAGTGTAGGAGGTCATGTTGCAAGCGAAGAATCATACGATGATGCTCTTACCCGAGAAGCCGAAGAAGAACTAAGGATTCACACTGCAACCATGGATGTACGATTACTTGGAAAACTAACACCAGAACATGATGGTGTAAGCGCATTCATGCAAGTCTATGAAATTCACACAGATGTAGTTCCCCATTTTAATTCCAGTGATTTTACTTCGGGAGAATGGTTATTTCCTGAGCAACTTGAGCAAAGAATTAGAAGAGGACAGCAAACAAAATCCGACTTACCAATAGTTTTGAGACATTTTTATTCTCCGCAGCCAAGATAAAAATTGAGGAATTTAAAAATTATTATTTTCTAGATTTCAAACGTAGTACAAAGGGCAATCCCAAAACAATTGCTAAAAGTACATCAACACCTGCATTAAAAAAAACACCATAATATAAAGAAAAAGAAGCCTCTACTATTAGCCAACCAGCTATTCCATAGAGAAGCGCTTTTATAAGCACCTTATCTTTTGTTTTAATTGCATGACGGCCAACAAAAAAAAGAAGTATACTAAATCCAATAAACACTGCACCATATAGTCCATTACTCCACTGAGTGTAAACAGTAGATGGCACTAATTTTTGATAGACTGGTAATCCATTAAGTCCAAATAAGGAATAAAAAATACCAAAAACTATACCTATAATCCCAACAATGCTAACCCATCGAAGTAAATTATCTTGTTTCATAATGGTAATTTTATTATAACAGAATTATTTGATTTTAAAAAAAATTATGTTTATGCTAAATAAAAGGAGGTGATTCTTCTGAATAAAAAAACAATTATT
>DASVYQ010000094.1:0-1744 GCA_036392095.1 Patescibacteria group bacterium | reverse complement strand
AGTAGATAAAAATACATCCATACTATTATAAACGTCATTCATAGAGTGCCTGGTAATTCCTGCTCCTTCTTTATGATCTAGTGGAATATAATAATCATCACTATAAGTAAGTCCATAATATTTACAAAGCTCTAAGATATCTATTCCATCATGTTCATAACTAACCGGTTGACAATGAAGGTATAAAAAAGCGTCTGGATGTTTCTCTTTAAAAAGAGAGAATATTTTTATTAAATGAAAATAATTTTTTCTCCAAGAGTTTCTTCCAACAAAGCCAATAACAAATTTTCCTTCTGTACTGAATTCATATATTCCTTTTATTGTTCGTGTTTTTTTCTCTATCGGATAAAAGTTTTTTGTATCTAATCCATTGTAAATAACTCTTGTCCTATCTCCTAATTCTTTATTGTGGTTGGTAATAATTCTTTTGCCATAAAATGAAGGTACAATTACTTCATCAAAGACTTGCATTGTTTGAATCCATCCGGGTAATATTTGATGGTTATCAATTGGAGTATAAAGAATTGTTTTAACGTGTTTACCGGTTTCTTCTTCTTTTTGTTGCAGTAAGTCTTTAACAGTTTGAATAACGGTATAATCTCCAATAGTTGTATTTGCAAACAACCAGGAATCAAAGCTAAAAATAATGGAATCAAAATCAAAGGGAATCTCCGGATCAGTACCTTGAATAATGTTAATAAGTCTTTTAAAACCCATAATGTCTTTTGGATCAGTAAAAACAGCCGGGAATATTTTATAAGGATATTCATTAGGATCTTTCCATCCGCCATGATCGTTTATTCCAAGAACAGTTATTTCAATTTCAGGATTCAAGCGTACTAAGCCATTAAGCAAATTTTTAGCAACTGTACCAAAGCCTGTTGTAACTGCCGGACTATCTCCATGATATAGAATTTTCATATTACCACCTATGTTCTCCTTCCTTTAAATTTAAACTACCAAATGATAAGTCTTGATAGTAAGTATGATGTGCTGCTTCATATTTTAAACGGTTGCCTTTCCATGCGTGATGATGAATAAAAACATCTTTTTCTACTAATTCAGGGAATCGTAATCTTTTTTCCATTGGCACATTAATTGATTCATGGACTACATTCCCATAACGATATCCTTTTTTAAATGCAGATATATGAGGATTAAATCCAAATTCTACCATAAAATTTTCTTCATCAGTAGCCCAATACGGATAGTGTTGCTTCATTGGAATTTCTATCCCATCTTTATCTGTAGTCTTTATAATATCAATTAATTTTTTAGCTGCGGTAGGAGAAAGCTTTTCATCATCATCTAAAATGATATACCAATCAGGCTTAAACCAAAAATCTAATTGATCTAATAAATGATTTTTCGCTGCTGCGTAATGATGTGTCCAAACTCTTTCACTATGATTAATTTGCATTTCATCTAATATGCGAGCAGTATTATCTTTTGTTGCAGCATCAATAAGAACGTACACGTTATCCACATAAGGTTGTAAGCAACCTGCGGATTCTGCTATCCATCTTTCTGAGTTATATGCTAATAGTCCAACTGCTATATTCATATCTTTTTAAGTACCAAACAAACATTTGCAACTACATTGTCAATTGTTTCCATCTTTTCAGCTTCTTCTATTGTAGATTCTTTCCAGGAATTATCCACATGAATCATTACTTTTTGTTTAGTAATTTCTAATCCGGTATTTTCTATTAATTCATTTATTAAATTTTTATTAAAAAATTTT
>DASVYQ010000093.1:0-1543 GCA_036392095.1 Patescibacteria group bacterium | reverse complement strand
ATTGGAAAAAATATAGTGAAACTTATGATAAGATTGTATCTAAGTGGAAACCTAAGATATGATAAGACTAAATTGCATGATCTGTAATAATAAGTATGAAGTAAAGCCTTATAGGAGGAATTCTTCAAAATATTGTAGTAGAAATTGTAGATATAAAGGAATGATTGGAAGAAAATTTTCTATAGAACAAAGGATAAAATGGTCAAAAACTGCCAAAAGATACAATTTTGGTAATTGGATGAAAAAGGGAGAATTAGCACCTCAACTAAAAAATAGAAAAATAATAAAGGGGAAAGATCATTACAATTGGCAAGGAGGGAAAACTTCATTAACGCAAAAAATAAGAAATAGTAAACAAATGCAGGATTGGCGACTGTTAGTGTTCATAAAAAATCACTATAGTTGTGTTGCGTGTGGAGACAATAGAGGGAATAATTTAAATGCGGATCATATAATTCCACTAAGCTATATTCTAAAAAGATATTTAATTAAAACATTTGATGATGCTTTAAAATGCCCAATTATTTGGGATACTAATAATGGAAGAACTTTATGTATATCTTGTCATAAGAAAACTGATACGTGGGGAGAAAAGGCAAAAAATTTTACATTAAATTAACATTATGAACGTAACTGATTATTTAGTAGAAAAATCTGGGGGAATGTTAAACCCAGTTAAAGAAGTAAGAGATGACGGGCGAGAGTACAAAATGCAGGACGATGGGGGTGTTGAATTGGAAGTAGGGGAATTCTTGTATGGATTGACAAAATTACTCAAACCTCAGCGAGTTTTAACGACAGGAATCTATACAGGAATATCGGATATGTATATTGCACAAGCATTAAAAGAAAATGGGTTTGGGAATTCAACTGCACTAGAATTTGAAGTTTCACACTTAAACAGAGCAAGAGAATTATGGAAGAGAGTAGATGTTAATCATATTATTGATTCACGACTTACTCCATCTCTTGATTTTAAATCAGAAGGACTGTATCAACTCATGTTTTTAGATACTGAGCCAAATCTGAGATTTCACGAATTAGTTCGATTCTTCCCTCATTTAGATGAAGGAGGATATGTGTTTATTCACGATGCTCCACGAAATCTTACGCAAGGGAATGTAAACCCAGATCACCCAGAAATTGAGAGCTGGCCGTTTGGTAATCTCCCAGAAGAAATAAAGCAATGGGTAAGAGAAGACAAGCTAAGACCTATTCACTTTCCGAATCCTCGTGGCCTCGTTGGATTTTACCGTCCGCATAAAGACGATTATCAATGGAAATGAAAAAAATAGTTTGTTTTATTTGTGGAGAAGACATAACAAAAACCATTAAGGTTCTTTCGTATCATAATTATCCTGATGCGATGTGGGATAAATTCAAACAGGATTGGACAAAAGATTTTAAGAAATTATCTATCAATGGCATGATGTGTCAGAACTGTGCTAAAAAAGATTTAGAAATTGCACATGCCAGAGTTACAGGCAAAGATAAGGAGTATGAAGAGCAAATTCGTGAAGAAGGTAGACAAGAAATTTTAAGC
>DASVYQ010000092.1:0-6089 GCA_036392095.1 Patescibacteria group bacterium | reverse complement strand
AAGCACCAACACTGCAAAAATTAAAGAAATATATGCTGCTACAATTTGTATAAATGTTCCAGAGTACCATACAGCCACGCTATGTTTCCCCTTTGGAATGTTAAGGGTCATATCTCCATTTTTTGTAGACGTAAGAGGTACATCTAGATTATCTATTGTCGCTTTCCACCCTATAAAATAAGCAGTATGAATGCCTAAAACGCTCGCAGATTTTACATCAGTTGTAAATAGATACGCCTCAGGAGTAATGTGAATATTTTCTAAGCTTCCTGTTCCGGAAATATATATTATTTTTTGATCTTGTTTGCCTAATTTACCTTTCGCATAAATAGTATTAAATGCATTACCCGGACTATTTGTGCCATCAATAAAATTTGAACGAGACGTATAATATGAATCATTTCTCAACATGTAATAAGCAGGTTTTGTATAGTTAAAAGACAAAGCAATTGCAAACAAAATAAAAATAATCGGAAATAAAATATTTTTAAAGTATGTAACAATGCTTCCAGCCAAAAAAGACGTAATTAATATTACTAACGATAAAAACCTCCACGGAAATTGAAAATAATTCATAAGTGGAATTATCTTCCATAAAGGTAAAGAAATTTGTAGCATAAAAAATAAAAGTACAAAAAAACTTATAATCATAAAAATAAATACATGATTATTTTTAGTGTGTTTAAACATAGATTTTATTGTTACAACAAGACCAATCAATATTGCTAATAAATTTGCTATTCCGATTTGTACAGACATCTCATTGCCCAAGCTAGAGCCAAAAAAACCAGAACCCCACGATGGAATTAAGAGTTGAGAAAGGTCAGGAAAATTAGAATCAATACCAAATACTTGCAGCCCAACAGTATATTTTGTTTCTAGAATTGCAGGAAGCCAAAATATTGCAGATAATCCTATCCCTATGCTAAAAATTGCTAATATTTCTAAAAGTACTTTTAAGAAATTCTTTTTTTCAAATAACAATATAAAAGTATATAGTACTGCAAAAGGAGCAAAAGCTAAGGCTAAAATGTTATGTGAAAAAATAATTAAGGCAAAAATTAATCCAGAAATTAAAATCCAAAAAAAGTTTTTTGTATTTTTATACTTTGTTACAGTAAATAAAAACCACGGATACAAACCTAATGCCCAAACTTCACCAATAGAACCTCTAATATAAATATCTACAAAATGATATGGAGAAAATGTGTAACAAACAGAAGCAACAACTCCTCCTACTTTTCCAAAAAATTCTTTTGCAAATAAATACATTCCTAATGCACCAATAAGTAATGCAAGAAACATACTTATTTTAAATCCATCTATAAAGCTTATAGAAAATATATGGAGAAATGAAGCAATATAATTGGGCAATGGATAAACAAAGTTAAATAAAGGAACTCCATATCCATTATTTAAATCGGGTGCCCATCTTGGATATACAATTCCGCTGTCTAATACTCTACTAAATTCGTAAAAACGGATAATATGGTATTCACCATCATGTGTCGGAAATAAACCTGGAGAAAATAGATAAAATCCTGCAAGTATAACTGTTATAAAAATAATTATTTGAGGTAGAATTTTTTTGACCATATTTTTGGGGCAAGAAGAGCAATTAAGGTAATAAGTGGAATACTAATAGTAACTATAACTTTTAGCATCGGTGTAGGACCAAAATATGTGCCTAAGAGCATAAAAGGAACATCACGCAATAGTAATCCAAAGGATAAAGCTATGGTTAGAATAATAAGCCATTTTTTATTTTGCAAAAAGATAAAAGGCATAAACCAAACTGCATACCAAGGATATATTTCTTCTCTAAGTTGAGACAATAAAAATATGGTAAACATAAGCCCTGCTGACCAAAGATAAACTTTTTCCCAATTAATATTTTTATTTTTTGAAAATATAAAATAAATAAAAAGTGGCAAAAGCATAATGGTTGCGTATTTTATAAAGATTGAGAGCATAAATAAGAATAACGCTAATGCAATTTTTTTATTTTTCATTGCAAGAAAAGAAGTTAAAACAAGAAACATCATAACAATGTCATTATGTCCACTTACAACAGTTTGCAAAAGTACAAGAGGATTTAAAGCAAATAATAAAATTGATGATATATTTTTTGATAATTTCCAAATAATGTAGATACTGACAATATAAAAACAAATAACAAAAAACTTAAAAGTAAAAAGAGTTAAAACAAAATTATAAAATCCTAAAAAAAATGGAATTCCAGTAAATATAATCCATACAAATCCATACAAAGCAGTTTTATTTGCAGCATGCATAAAAGCCAAAAGAGGCTCGTGAGTTATATCTATCGGCATGACTATATAGGGATTTTCTTTATACAAGAATAATATTTTTGAAGATGCTATGTAGTTAAATATGTCATAAGAAACTATTGCTGGATAAGCAAAGAGAAGTATAACTATAGAAGGAATAATAAGAGAAATTACTTTTTGTAAGTTAAGATTTTTTTTATCAAGTAAAAAGAAGATATAATATGCAAAGAAAATTATTAATGAGCTAATATAGATCCCAGTTACCAATTCCCTATTTTTTAAATAAATTCCTGAGTATAAAGATTTTAGATAAAAAAGATTAGGATCAATAAATGCAAAAGAGAAAATTGCAAATAGAATTAAAAATAAAATATATGAGAAATAGACTATTTGTTTCATAAATCAGACTGCCTAATTTTGATTGATTGATTAATTACCTCTTCTATATTAAGATTTGTTGCTTTTACTTTTTCTGGCTGCCACAGAAATGTTTTGGGTACAATTGTAGTAAGAGATTCCAAAACTTCTATGTGTTTGAGGGCTGCTTCATGAAGAATAATTTGCTTTTGAGAAATATCTTTCCCTTCATTTTGGGCTGCAACTAGGTATGGATTAATTTTTATAAAATATTCGTTGCTTTGTTGCAAAGCAGTGAAACCCAATAAATATTGTTTATATTCAAAAAGCGTCTTTGCCTGAACTAAAAATCTATCTGATTCTTTTAAATTATAGGTAAATTGACCAAAATTCCCAAAATACCAATACTTTAAAGCATTTTGCCAAAAGTTATATATTTTATAGCTTATACCTCCAGGCATTACTGACGGATACGGAAGAACGTATGAAGATTGAGCAAAGGATTGAGGAATAAAAGAAAAAATGAAAATAAAAATAAAAAAAATACTAAAAATAAGCTTTTTCATTTTTGTTTTCTGGAATGCCACTTCCATGCAGAAGTAACAATTGTTCCTAAATCAGAATATTTTGGAGAAAATCCTAAATCATTTGTAATATTTGTAACATCTGCAATAAGCATATCTGCATCCCCAGGTCTTCTAGGTGCCTCAGTTACTTCTACTTGAATTCCACTTACCTTTTTAACCATATCTATAACTTCTTTATTAGAGAATCCTTTTCCAGTACCAACGTTATATGCAAAAGTTCCGGGTGTTTGTTGAAGTTTTTTCATTGCTAAAACATGAGCCTCAACTAAGTCTAATACATGAATATAATCTCGAATACAGGTTCCATCCGGAGTTTTGTAGTCTGTCCCATAGAGCATAAATGGTTTATTATTTATAACGCTAGAAATAATATTTGGAATAATATGGCTTTCTGGCAAATGATCCTCTCCAAATTTTCCTTCTAAATCAGCACCTGCTGCATTAAAGTATCGCAAACAAACTGATGAAATATTGTGCAATTGTCCATACCAAGAAAGAATTTTTTCAACCATTAATTTGCTTTCTCCATATGGATTTTCAGGATGTTTTACGTGATTTTCTGGAATTGGAATTGTAATTGGATTACCATACACGCCTGCGGTTGAAGAAAAAATAATATTATTGTTTTTATGATTTCTCATTGCCTCGAGAATATTTAAAGAAGCTAAAATATTGTTATTAAAATAAATATAGGGATTATCCATTGATTCTTTCATGGAAATATATGCAGCAAAATGAATCACTGCATCAAAGGAATGTCCAGAAAAGATACTTTCAACAAAAGATGTATCTTTTAAATCTCCTTGCATAAATACTGCTCGAGAATCAATATTTTCTTTATGACCGCGCTCTAAACTATCCGCAATTACTACTTCAAAATTTTCGTCTAAAAGACGTCTTGCCATAAAGCTTCCAATATATCCTGCGGCACCGGTAACAAGTATTTTCATATTATTTTTTAAGATATTTTATATAAGAAACAGGGAATCGTAATGCCGAGAAAAATGCAAAAACAAATCCTTGCCATGAATCCATAAATCCTTTATGCCTAATATATCCTTTTAAAAACCACCAACTAGGTAATAATAATAAATATTTTATCATAGCTAAAGGATGTTTTCCGACATGTTCTTTTGCAAAATCTGAAGCTATTAGATTTGTATATCTATTAAACCGCATAAGATATCTTTTAAACTCAGGGTCTGCAATATGAATCAAGGGGCTATTAATATAGCCTACCTCACCTGATACCTCTGCCTGTTCATGGACATCTTTCTGAGGAAGTTTCCCTTTTCCTTTTTTATATAATCTGAGTGTATAATCTGGATATACTCCACCTTTCATAAGAAAACGGCCTAAAAACCAATTTTTTCTTGGTATCCAATACCCGTTTTTTGCGTCTTTGTTTTGCATAATGTCTTGAATTTCTTTTTTAAGTTCTGGGGTAACTCTTTCATCAGCGTCTAACTGTAAAATCCAATCTTTTGTAGCCATATCTATGGCTTTCTGCTTATTAATATGGAAAATTGGAGGATTTGTAGTAACCTGAACTTTTGCATTGTATTTTTTGGCAATTGCGACAGTGGTATCTGTTGAAGTACCATCAACAATTACTATCTCATCTGCAAAGTCTTTTACAGATTCCAAACAATCAGGCAAGTTTTTTGCCTCATTAAATGTAGCTAAAACAACAGAAATCGTTGGTTTTTTCATTTTTTCTTATGTTTAATTATATCTAATCCCAAGAAAATAATTACAATTACAAAAGAAATTACAGAAACTGCATCTGAGATAAGGCGAAGTTTACTCTCTCCAAAAACAATCTGCACTGTATGATTGCCTTGTGGAACCATAAATGTCATTAAACCTCTATATTGCTCATCTTGGAATTGAATTGGAATTTGAACTGAATCTACTAATACTCTCCAGCCTGGGAAATAGAGCGTATTTTCTAGCATTCTAACATTTGTTTTATTATTCAAAACGTATATATGAAGAGAAGGAGCATGTTTTACAACAGTAATTGTTCCAATGCCATCAATTATCTGAGCTGGTGATTGAGCTTTTTTTTCCATAAATCGTACCGACCAAATTGGAGCACTTTCCCCTGTGTCGGTAGTCCCTTCATAAATACCAGTATAGAAAGATTGAGGCTTATATATATATCCTTTTGCATGCCAATAATCTTTATTTAAGAAAAGAACAGCAGCAAATAAGATTATAAATGTTACTGTCTGAACTTTTTTAGGCAAAATTTCTACAAAAATAGCTCCTAATGCAGCTGTTGCAAACACAGTTACTGCTAAAAATCTCCAAGGAAATTGGAAATTTTGCAATAACATAACTTTTCCCCAGATAAAATTTGAGACTGGTAACATAACAAATATTGCCGAAATAATTGAAATAAGAAAAAGAGCAATAAACCAAAATATTTTTTTATTTTTTCTGTATATAAATGGGAGAGACAATAATGAAGCAAAAGAGATTATCCAATTAATGATACCAAGTTGAACAGTAAACAATCCTGTTCCTCCATAACTCCAAGGACCATACAAAAGCTCAGAAAAACTAACAAATCTATCCTTATACACACCATTTGTAACAATATTTCTTAACGTGAATTTACCTTCTAAAAGTCCGGGAATCCAGAAAAATGCAGCTAATCCAAATCCCAAAATAAGAAGCATCATATTTTTAACAATAAAAAGTTTTCTTTGTTTTTTCTCGGTAATAATAAAGTAACAATACACCATATATAAAAGTGCTATAGGAAGTGCCATAAGACTTATTGCATTATGTGCTGTAATTAAAAGAGCTAAAGAAATTCCACCTAAAGAAGCAGAGGTGAGAGAAG
>DASVYQ010000091.1:0-4875 GCA_036392095.1 Patescibacteria group bacterium | reverse complement strand
AACTTATCAAAAGAAACACAAAGCAACTTATTATTACTTCCGATGGAATGGCGGTTTATGCAACAGCAAAAAAAATTTTATCACTCTGGGGAAATATTAAAGACCCAACGAAAAGAAATGATAAAAAAGAAAAAATATCTATTGGTATGTTTGACAATGCAGCATTAAAACTCGCTTCATTTTTTAGCAAAAAAAATGCAATTCAATTTGAAATGATAATTGATTCATCAAAAAAATTGCAGCAATATGTAAAACAAGGGTTATTAGATATATGTATTTGTGTAGTAAATATACAAAATAAGCAACTTTCAGAAACAAATCTTATTTATACAACAGAAGAAACATTAGTTCCCGTTTCTAGTAAAAAATGGAGCAGTAACATAAAAGAAATTCCATTTATTCTTTATAACAGTAATTCTGAAACAAGAAATTATATAGATTACACGTTTCAGAAAAATAATATTAATCCAATAATCGTTGCTCAATCTACCAGTACATCATTTATGAAAGAATTAGCGATTAATGGAATAGGTGTTGCACTGCTACCTAAGAATTTTGTTGATAGTGAAATTAAAGAAAAAAGATTATTTATTCAAAAGTTACCTTTTGAGTGGAAAAGAACAATTGGACTATATTTACCAAAAGGAGGATCATTACCATCTGAATCAAAACTAATCTCTCATGTCTGGTCCTATTTTAAATAGCTGATTCTTTTAGCCCTAACAAAAAACCAATAAAACTTACAATAAGATGAAGTAAAAACCAGAGAATTATGGTAACAATATAAATTGTTATTGGTAAACGGAAATAAAATAAACTAAATACTATTGATCCTATTACATAATCTAACTGATCAAAAAATAACCAGCTCTTCCCTTCAGAAATTGCAAATTGACGTTTAAAAAAACTTTTGACTGCATCACCAAATAATGCTCCAAACCCAAATAAAAATCCAAGTAAATAAATATTAATTTGAGTATAATTAATTAGTGAAATAGATTTAAAAAATGCGGAATGAATATACAAGTACTGCTGTAGAAAAACAAAGATAATTCCAGTAATTATTCCACTTATTATTCCTCTTATTGTTTTGTGGTCTCCTAAAACCCTTTTGTTATTAATTTTTTTATAACAATCTAAAGGATACGAGTATTTGCGTAAAAAAGGGATTTTTGCAGCAAAAATTGGAGCCATGTTGGCAAAACCCGCCGGAAGAAAAAGCCAAAGAGAAAAAAGAAAATCTTTTATCATAAAATAAACGGTTTATAAATTGCGTCTATTTTATTTATATCATTTCTTAGGAAATGAATAGCTGAGGGCTTTACTGTTATTTCAATTCCACCCTGACGTACAAAAGGATCGCCGTCTATTTGAATAAAGGGATCCCCATCTATTTTAATTGACTTTGCTTTAAAGTGAACTTTCCCTAATTCTGAATATAACGGATGTTTAAATCCCTTTAATCGCAAATTTGTAAGATACGCAAATTTTGAGGAGAATAATGTACAGTCTAAAAAACCATCATTAAGACGAGCTTCTGATGCAATAACATAATTGTGTCCAATAATTGGGCTATTCGCAATTACCAAAGAAGAAGCAGTTGCATTAACTACAAACTTATTATCGACAATAAATGTAAGAAGCTTTTCAGGATGTGTAATAAAACTCTTGGCTGCAGATACAATATACGAGCGAAAACCAATATATCTGTCTTTCATTCTGTTATAGACAACTCGCGCATCAAAACCCATGCTAATATTAAACATTCCATGTGGTTTATCTGTAATATTTGTTTGCATAATATCTATTGCAATTGCATCTTGCTGTTTTTTTAATACATTCATCGCTTTTGCCATTGTTTCAACCCCCAAACAGTAAGAAATTGCATTTCCAAAACCAAAAGGTAATACAGCAATTTTTGGCTTTATCTTTCTATTAATTAATGCGCTTGTAACAGAATTTATTGTTCCATCCCCTCCTGCAACGGCAATTATGTCTGCTGGATTTTCTTTAAAAAATTTTTCTAAATCTTTTATCTCTGTAAGTATTATTGGATTTTTAGGAAGAAAGGTGTATCGTCTTTGCGTTTGTTTCCAAATATCTATTGATCTTCCTTCATTAGATAATGGATTTAATATGTAATGAATTTTTTTCATACATGTAATTTATGTTTAATCTTATTAATAAATGGACAAAGATATGAATATGGGGATGCATATTTTTCTTGTCTTTGTGCATTTTTTAAAACAATACGTAGATTGTCTTTTGTCGGACTATTATATATAAGAGTAAAACTTGAGGCAATTCCTATATAACAATGTGCATCACTGCTTGCAGCTTGTGAAATTTTTAATTTCTCAGCAATTTCTTTTGTTTGGTGTGTCTTTTTTCTACCGAAAGATCTGGCATTAAACACTTCAATAATATCTATTTCATTTTTATTTTCTAAAAAAGTATTATATGAAATACTTTCCCTTTGCACTTCAAATGCATGAGGAATATATACTAAACCATTTTGTGAATGAATACGTTTCATTGTTTCTTTTATTGATAATTTTGGGGCAACTTTTTCTTTTAAAAAAAGTCCAATTATTTCTCCTTCTAACGTTTTAATTTCTTCTCCTATAATAATTTTTCCCCCAAGTTTTCTTTGTAAATAGACAGCAAAATTAATTTCATTATGGTCAGTAATAGCAATAAAATCTAATATATTATTTGCCAAAAGATTGCTATAATCTTTTTCTGTTAAACCACCATCATATGATATGATTGAATGGGTATGCAGATCTATTTTATAAGGAGTTTTATTCATGCTATCTAATAAAAAATCAAATCTTGAGAAGTTTTATATATGGATTGTACCACACTTGAGGCTAATTCACCCAAATGTGCTTACTCTTTTATCTTTACTTCCTTCAATCCTTTTTTTTATTACAATTCTAACAGGACATTTCGTTATTGCACTGCTCTGCTTTTTAGGAAGTTTTTTAGATGTGTTAGACGGTTTAGCTGCACGAGCATATAACAAAACATCTGCTTTTGGAGCGGTTTTAGATTCAACAATAGATAGGATTTCTGATTTCTTATTTATTACTGCTTTCGGCTTCTCACATCTTATTTCTTGGTATATTATTTTATTTTTTCTATTGGTAAGTTTCTTAATTAGTTATATTAGATCTCGAGGAGAGTTAGCATGTACTAAAAAAATTTCATTGGCTATTGGCATTATAGAAAGACCTGAAAGACTCGTTGGAATATTTTTGATGCTCCTATTATATATACTATTCCCAAAATTAATTTTCTTTACATTAAATATACTTTCTTGGGGATTTATAGTACTTAGCATATTTTCTGTAATTACAATTTTTCAGAGATTGTGGTTTATAAAAAATAATTCTTAGAGAGTTTTTAAATATTCCTCAACAGCTTTATCATATTTATTTGTTTTTATAGAAATTGTTTGGAAGGGATATTGTTTTTCTAACGGAACTTCTCCTACATAAATAAAAGTTATGGGAAATTTATTATCATATATTACTTCTGCGATATCTATATCTGCGAGTGTATCTCCAAATGCAATAAAAGATGCACTAGAAATATTTTTGTTTTGTAAAAATTCTAAGAATTTTTTGGAAGCTGTTTTCTTAGAAATATCTTTGTATTGAATATCTACAGAAATTGGAGTTTTATCAATTTTAAGTTGAGGATTTGTTGGAAGAATATTTTCATTCACCCAAATTTCAAATTGAGATAAAGCATTTTTTTGTTCTTCAAGCTGTTTTTGATCTGTTCCTCCTATAATCTCTACAGAAACCATTGTTTGTTTGTCTGGATCAAAAAATATTTCTTTTTCCCCTTTAAGTTCTTGTTTAATTTTTTCTTGAATATCTTGTGAAATTGAAACAGAATTGTCTATATTTGTTTTAATTAATCCATTTGTAAAAGTAGCTGTTACACTCCCTTTTTCGCAAGAAATAAATAAGTAATCTAAATTATTAATATCTTCAAGCTGCGATTGAATAAGCTTTAATATTCGCTCTCCAATCCACATGAGAGACCTTCCTGTCTCAAGAGCAATATATTGCTTATTATTAAGTTGTTTGGCAATAAAACTAATAATATACGGATTAGGAATTTTTGACATTGGCTCTGTAATAACACCATCAATATCAAAAATAAAATAGGTATTCATTAGTCTGCTTTTTGAGGGTTTGCTGTAGCTCGTAAAACAGGTTGTTGTATATGTTGTTTTTCTTCCAAGGATGCAAATGATCGAGTTAAAGCTACAGGTAATACCTCATCCATATGCGTCACAAATTCAAAATGCAGATCTTTTGTTACTTCTTTAGGCACATCTTCCAAATCTTTCTTATTTTCTTTTGGTAAGATAACAGTCTTAATTCCTGCTCTATGAGCTGCAATCACTTTTTCTTTTACTCCACCAATTTCTAATGCTCGTCCTCGTAATGTTACTTCTCCAGTCATAGCAACAGTTCTTTTTACCGGAATTTTCGTTAAGGCAGAGACAATTGCTGTTGTAATTGCTAAACCTGCTGATGGACCGTCTTTTGGTACTGCGCCTTCTGGTACGTGAACATGAATATCTAATTTTTGGTAAAAATCTTCTTTAAGTCCAAAATGTCTTGCTCGAGCTCTTATATAAGAAAGTGCTGCCTGACAAGATTCTTTCATAACATCACCTAATTGACCAGTTAAAATAAGTTGACCTTTTCCTGGCATTAAAGCGACTTCAATAAAGAGGATATCTCCTCCGGCTTCTGTCCAGGCAAGACCTGTTGACATACCTATCTCATCTTTTTTCTCAATAAGTGTTGATGTATGCAATACTGGCCCGAGTAATTTTGGAACCATTTT
>DASVYQ010000090.1:0-10146 GCA_036392095.1 Patescibacteria group bacterium | reverse complement strand
AAGAAAATAATAAATATAATCTTACAGATAATAAAATAAAAAATTGATTTTTATTGTAAGAATCTTGAGTGGTATATGGTAAAAATTTAAGTACTGAAAATATTTTTTTAAAATCAAAAAGAGAAAATAATTCTTCTAAAGCTCTATCGTCAATTGGAGTAATATGATCAAAAAATCTCCAATAATCTTTTGCACAAAATCTAATATTGGGTTGTAAAATAATTACTTGCCCGTTTTTTTTAAGAATTCTTTTACATTCTTTTACTACTAATATGCTTTCTTGTTTTGTAATATGTTCAAAGAAATTACTAATAAATATTTTGTCTACAGAGTTTTTCTTTAAAGGAATTTTTGTTGCTGATGCGTGCAAAAACGTAATATTTTTATCTAAAAATTTCTTTGCATCCTTATTTATATCTAAAGCATATTTTGTTTTACATGAAATATTATTAATAAATTCTCCATATCCGCATGGGAGGTCCAAAACAATATCAGTTTTTTTGATAAATTTTTGAAAATAAAATTTTGTTAAAATTTTCCAAATATTGTTTCGTAAAGTCTCATTATAAAACCGATTTTTATATAAAATACTTTCTTGTTTCATCTTGGATAGCATTATACATAAATAAAACAAACAAAGAAATTATTTTGTTTTAGGTATTTAAAAATTTCACCCGTTGTTGTAATATAGAGCAATGAATGATTTATTGGAAAAAGCCAAATTAGTTAGGAAATGGTGTATGGTTTCAACAACAGAAGCAGGAAGCGGCCATCCTACATCTTCAATGTCTGCGGCAGATGTCATGACGGTTTTGTTTGATAAATATTTTACCTACGATTTAAAAAATCCTCAAAATTTAGCAAATGACAGATTAATTTTTTCCAAAGGTCATGCATCCCCTTTGTATTACACAATGTATGCACTTGCTGGGGCATTTCCAATTGATGAATTAAAAACATTACGAAAAATTAATTCTAGATTAGAAGGACATCCAACACCAGAATTTCCATACACAGAAGCAGCAACAGGAAGTTTGGGTCAAGGATTATCAGTTGGTGCAGGTTTGGCATTAGCAATGCAGCGAGAAAAAACACTTACACAAAAACCTTTTGTTTATGTGCTGCTTGGAGATGGAGAAATGGCAGAAGGACAAGTTTGGGAAGCAGCGAATTTTGCTGCCTATCATAAAATTTCAAATTTAATCGCAATTGTAGATGTTAACCGCTTAGGACAATCACAAGAAACAATGTTTGGACATCATACCGAAGAATACGCAAATCGCTTAACAGCTTTTGGTTGGGAGGTTATGGTAATTGATGGGCATGATATGGCACAAGTGACAGATGCATTTGAAAAAGCAACTAAAAATACTTCCGGCAAACCATTTGCAATTGTTGCAAAAACAGAAAAAGGGCATGGAATTTCTTTCTTGGCAAATGCAGACAGCTGGCATGGAAAACCATTACCAAAAGACATGTTAGAAAAAGCATTGCAGGAATTAGGTCCATTGGAAGACAAACAGGTATTTACATTACGAGTTCCTCAAACAATTGCTACAGCAGATAAAAGAGCAGAAGCAATGATAACTATTCCTTACAAAGTTGGCGATAGTGTTGCGACAAGAGAAGTATATGGCAGTATGTTGGCTCAACTTGGAAAAGAGAATGAGTCAATTGTTGCATTAGATGCAGAAGTGAAAAATTCTACGTACTCAATAGATTTTATGAAAGTATTTCCAGATAGATTTGTAGAATGCTTTATTGCTGAACAAAATATGGTTAGTGTTGCAGCTGGATTTGCAAGATTTGGCAAAACACCATTTGTTTCTACCTTTGCCGCATTTTTAACCAGAGGTGCGGATCAGGTAAGAATGGCATGGCTTTCTCAAGCTGGAATTAAATTTGTTGGTTCTCATGCAGGAGTTTCCATTGGAGAAGACGGAGCATCACAAATGGGACTTGAAGAAGTTTCATTATTTGGTACATTACCAGATGTTGTTGTTTTACAGCCTTCTGAAGCAGTTTCTGCAGCAAAATTACTCCAAGAAATAACAAAGATAAGAGGCATGGCTTATGTGCAAACCTTGCGACCTAAGACAAAAGTTTTGTATGAAACAACAGAAGAATTTCCAATTGGAGGTTCAAAGGTTTTACGACAAAAAGATACAGATGCAGTAGCTGTAGTTGCAACAGGAATTACAGTTGAAGAAGCTTTAAAAGCTGCAGATATATTAGAAAAAGAAGGAATTACCATTACTGTTGTTGATGCATATTCCATAAGTCCAATTGATAAAAAAACGTTATTAGAGGTTGCACAAAAAGTAAAAACAAATACGATTATTACCGTTGAAGATCATTTTATTCATGGCGGTATGGGAGATTTTGCAATTGCTGCTGTATCAGAGAACGGTGTAAAAGTAGTTAAAATGGCAGTAATCGGTCATTCTCATTCAGGAACAAAAGACGAGTTGTTAGATAGAGCTGGAATTAGTGCCTCTCACATTGTAGAAAAAGTAAAATCTCTGGTTAAATAATTACTATTGTATTTTAATGATTTTATTCTCACGAGTTGTACGTTTTTTAAATTGATTGTTGTACAATAAACGTATGCCAAAGCTTGAAGCAACGCAAGTTATTGAAGAACATTGGGATATAAAAAAAATAATCATAGGTACAGGTATATTTTTATTATTAGCTGGAGCTGCATATGCAGCAAAAGAATATTTTTCACCAGTGCCGAATACTTCTCAAGATATAACGCATGTTCAAACAACAATCGGTGTTAAGGGAGCAGAGACTTCAAGTACTGGATCAAATCCACCAACGCAGCAAAGTCAAAATAACGCAACATTTTCTTTACCTTCATCTACAGATATTCAAAACCAAATACAAAATATTCAGCAACAAGTAACTCATTTAAATATTTCTGATTTAGCTTCTTCATCTCCACAAGTACAAGCAATTTTGCAACAAATAGAACAATTGCCAAATGCACCGGCAAATGTGGCTAAGGAGGCATGCATTAATTTATGCAACAGACTGTAAAGAAAAAAGGATTTAGCAGATTTTTAAAAATTTTAGGTCCTGGAATTATTACTGGTGCCGCAGATGATGATCCATCAGGAATTGCAACCTATTCTCAAACCGGTGCCCAATTTGGATATGGACAATTATGGACTGCAATCTTTATGCTGCCTTTCCAAACAGCAGTACAAGAAGCATGTGCACGAATTGGTGGAGTAACAGGCAAAGGAATTGCTGCAGTTGTAAGGGAACATTACAGTAAAAAAATTTTGTATGCTGTTGTTATTTTGGTTTTAGTTGCAAATACCATAAATATTGGAGCAGATATTGGAGCAATGGCAGCGGCAACCCAATTAATTATTCCAATAAATTTTGTTATTTTAACATTGCTTTTTACAATATTTATGCTTTTGTTAGAAATTTTTACCTCTTATAAAACTTATGCAAAAATTCTTAAATGGCTTGTTTTATCATTAATTTCGTATCCCATTACTGTTTTTATTGTTAAGCAACCGTGGCTTACCATTTTAAAAGCAACAGTAATTCCTCATTTTGAATTATCTTTTAACTTTTTCTTTATTATAACTGGTGTATTAGGAACAACGATCTCTCCTTATATGTTTTTCTGGCAGGCATCTGAAGAAACAGAAGAAGAAAAAGAAGAACATTTAATTCATGGAGATAACAAGCCAAGAATTGGATGGCCATTTATTAGAAACATGCGACTAGATAACGCGTTGGGAATGGTATTTTCAGAAATTGGAACATGGGCGATTATCGTAGTAGCGGCAACAGTTTTACATCAAAATGGTGTTACAAATATTGGCACAGCAGCAGATGCTGCAAAAGCATTAGAACCATTAGTCAAAAGTTTTCCTGATGCAGGATTTATGTCAAAACTTTTGTTTTCAGTTGGCATAGTGGGATTGGGTTTGTTATCTGTACCAGTCCTTGCCGGTTCTGCAGCATATGCACTGTCTGAGGCATTTAATTGGAAAGAAGGATTGTCTTTAAAGCTAAAAAAGGCACATGGATTTTATGGAGTAATTACTATTGCAACGCTTGTTGGACTTTTGATTAATTTTATAGGCATAAATCCTTTTGAAGCATTAGTATATACGGCTGTTATTAATGGGGTAGTTGCTGTGCCGTTAATATTTATTATTTGGAGAGTTGCAAGAAATGAGAAAATAATGGGAGAGTTTAAAAGCGGGAAATTGTCTAATATTTTTGTTTTCTTAACCTTTATTGGTATGCTTGCAGCCGCAATTGCAATGTTTGCTACATTTATTCATTAATTCCATAAAAAAACGAAATCAAGTATAATAGCTTCATGGATGATTTACATACAAGAACCAAGAAAATAATAGAAAAACTAGATATTCCTTCAAAACAAAAAAGAATTCGAGAATTAGAGATAGAAAGCAGTAGACCCGAATTTTGGCAAGACCACCAGGGAGCTGGTAAAAAAATGAAAGAATTATCTGGTCTGCAAAAAGAAGTAGAAGAGGCAGATATGCTGCAGTTATTAGTAGAAGAAGGACAAACAGAAGAAGCAGAAGCAATTATAGAAAAATTAGAAATGTTTCTCTATTTTTCGGGTGCTCATGATGCAAGTGGAGCAATTTTAGCAATTCACAGCGGTCAAGGTGGTACTGAAGCAATGGATTGGACACAAATGCTTTTTAGAATGTACTCCCGTTATATAGAAAAAAAAGGATGGAAGTATGAAATTATTGATCAAACTCCAGGTGAAGAAGCAGGTTTTAAAAGTATAACTCTACAAATTGATGGAGCCTATGCATATGGATTTTTAAAATATGAAGCAGGTACGCATAGACTGGTTAGGCAATCCCCATTTAATGCAGATAATCTTCGCCAAACATCTTTTGCCCTTGTTGAAGTATTGCCCCAAATTGAAGAAGATAGTGAAATTATGATTAAGGATGAAGATTTGGAATGGGATTTTTTTAGAGCTGGTGGCCATGGTGGTCAAAATGTGAATAAAGTTTCAACAGCTGTGCGTCTTAAACATAAGCCAACAGGAATTATTGTTACCTGTCAAACAGAACGATTTCAAAATCAAAATAGAGAATACGCTTTAAAATTATTAAAAGCGAAACTTTGGATGCAGCAAGAAGAAGAAAGAAAAAAACAAGAAGCTGCACTTAAAGGTGGGTATAAAACACCAGGCTGGGGAAATCAAATCAGATCCTATGTTTTGCATCCGTATCATATGGTAAAAGATTTGCGAACAGATTATGAAACAGGGAATACAGATGCAGTTTTAGATGGAGAATTAGATAAATTTATAGAAGAAGAACTGCGAAAACTATCATAATATGACTTCAATTGAAGAAAGAATCACAAAGTTAGAACAAAGAAACCTTAGGGTTGAAACAGATAAAGCGTGGGAAATAAGTTGGACAAGAAAAATTCTGATAGCTATTTTTACCTATTTAGCAATTGCGTTTTATTTACAATATATTGTTGGGATTAATCCTTGGGTAAATGCAATAGTACCAACTGTTGGATTTTTGCTTTCAACATTGACTCTTCCATTTTTTAAAAAAATGTGGATACAATATATCTACAGTCATGAAAAGACAAAAAATAAATAGACAAAATCCTCTTACCACAGTTACTCTTTTTTCAAAAGTCTTAGCAGCTTGTTTATTTATTGCTTTTCCATTTGCAGGATTTTTTATAGGCATGCAATATCAACAAATGTCATCTATTGTTCAGCAACAATCCCTAGAACAATTCGGAAAATCAGGAATAAAAGGAGTAGTAGTTGCTCTTACCTGTAATGGAGTCAGTAATGCTGCCACAACAATTTGTACTACAAATTTTTATCCGGGTTTTGTGTCTATCCAAAAACAAGGAAGTTTAGATTACCAAATCGTGCAAGCGGATGGGCTTGGAAATTTTACAATATATGTTGATCCGGGAACATATATTGTTTCACCACTGCAAAAAAATACGTCTCTTATTGCCGGAAGTAAAAGAGAGGTTATTGTTAAAAAGGGTGAAGTAAGTTCTGTAACAGTAGAATACACGGTTAAATAGTGATAACTATCACTGATAAAATTATGTAAGTTGCTATTGTACATATACTATGTCTAAGCAACTTTCACTTAAAATTATTGCTGCAATTGCTTTTATAGGAATTCTTTTTTCAGGAGTTCTTTCTTACAGAGAATTATTTTTAGGGTCATGTAATTTATCATTTGTTAGTTGCGGTACGAAAACAGGTCCAATTTTGGGGCTTCCTGCATGCATCTACGGATTTGTCATGTATACAATTGTTTTTATAATTTCCGTCTGGGGGATCTGCAGTAAACAGAAGTAATCATCTTACAAATTTTTTTACAAAATTGTTACCCTATGTTTCTAGTTGACCTATGTTAATTGCATACATAAAGGAGCTATTTTTTCTATCAACTGCTCTTGGGTTTATTTTTCTTGGGCAAGCCTCTTTAGGAGACTAAAATCTTATATTAAACCTTGCTAAACACACGCCAATATGGTTATACTAAAAGCGGCCCAAGAATTTGCCTATTTTCGCATTATTGGGTTGGTGATATGGAGAAAAATCAAGAAAATACCACAGGATTCCACCAATTTAATGAAAGTACCTCTGCATCTGCAGGAAAAGTTGTAATTTTTTTTGTAATAATTATTGTTTTAGCAGTTGGAACAGGTTTTATTTTATCAAAAATAAATAAGCCTGCAGCACAAAATGTAACTGTTTCTGCTTCTGGTAAAGTCTCATCTACTGCAAAAGGAACAGTAGTTGGATCAACAGATCTTTCTACATTTAAAGATACTGCAACCGGTGTTTTACAGATGGGTGGAATAGATGGAGAAGGACAATATCATTTAGTAAGACCAGGTGGAGATAGCCAAAATGTGTATCTTACTTCTTCAATCGTAGATTTGTCTCAGTTTATTGGGAAAACAATTAAAGTTAATGGACAAACACAAGCTGCAAAACATGCAGGTTGGCTAATGGATGTTGGCCGAGTGGAGGTAGTGCAATGATAAAACTTGAAAAAGTATCAAAAATTTTCGGAACCGGAGTTGCCGGACTTTCCGATATAAATCTACTTATAGATAAAGGTGAATTTGTTTTCTTAGTTGGGCATACTGGATCCGGTAAAACCACACTTTTGCGTTTGTTAATCCGTGAAACCTTACCTTCTGAAGGGACAATTATGATTGGAGATTTAGATATTGTGACACTTCCTCAACAAAAAATTCCACATTTAAGAAAGAAAATTGGTGTTGTTTTTCAAGATCTAAAACTTTTAATGGATAGAACAATTTTTGAAAACGTAATTTTACCTTTAGAAATTATTGGATTTAAAAGAGAAGAAGCAGCAAAAAGGGTAGAAGAATTGTTAGAACAAGTTGATATTTTGGAGCACAAAGATAAATTTCCGGTACAGCTTTCCGGAGGAGAATTACAAAGAGCAGCAATTGCACGGGCATTAACTTTATCTCCGGATATTTTATTGGCAGATGAACCAACAGGGAATTTAGACAGTAAAACTGCATTTGATATTGTTGAGCTTTTATCAAAAATAAATCAAAACGGAACAACTGTTATTATGGCAACACACAATCTTGATTTATTAAAAAAATATTCTAAAAATAGAATTATTGCTTTGGAAAAAGGAAAAGTTATTAGAGATCAAAAGCATGCAAAAGAAGATCATACTGAAAAAAAAGCAGAAGAAAAGCAACAAGAAACCAAAGAACAACCTAAAAAAGAACCAGAAGCAAAATTAGAAAAAACAGAAAAAAAAGGAGAGAAAAAATAATGGCACTTTCTTATAGAACAATGTGGCATCATGTAAGACGTTCTCCATATCAGGCACTTGCTGCTATTTTTATTATGGCTCTTACATTTTTAACAGTATCTATTTTTACATTTCTTATTTTAGGTTCTCAAAAGGTAATTGGTTTTTTTGAAACAAAGCCACAAGTAACTGCATTTTTTAAAGATGATGCAAAACAAGCAGATATAAATTCTCTAGAGCAGCAATTACAGCAAACAGGGAAAGTATCCAATCTTAAATATGTTTCAAAAGATCAAGCACTACAAATTTATAAAGAACAAAACAAAAATGACCCATTACTTTTAGAATTAGTTACAGCAGATATTTTGCCAGCTTCTTTGGAAGTCTCAACGTACAATATAGATGATTTATCTCCCATTGCCTCCTCATTAAAAAATGTCACATTTGTGCAAGAGGTTGTGTATCAAAAGGATGTTGTGACAACACTTGCTGCATGGACTGATGCAATGCGAAAAATGGGAATTGCATTAATTATTATTTTGGCCTGTGTTTCAATATTTATTATGACAACCATCATTAGTATTAAAGTTGCTAACAAAAAAGACGAAATAGAAGTTATGCGCCTTATTGGTGCAACCAACTGGTATATTAGTTTGCCGTTTATGTATGAAGGAATGTTTTATGGAGTAGTCGGAGCATTTATTGGTTGGATTATTGCCTCAGGTGGACTTTTGTATGCAACACCATTTTTGGAGACGTTTTTAAAAGGAATTCCTCTTCTTCCAATTCCACCATTATTCTACGTAGAGCTTCTTTGTTTTGAATTACTTCTGGCAATTCTTTTAGGAGTTGTCTCAAGTCTACTTGCGGTAAGACGATATTTACAAAAATAAAAAAGATAAGTCTATGAAACTTCAAAAAATATTATTTTTTTTGGCGTCTTTATTGTTACTGATAAATACAGTTCTAGCACCGGTTTCAGTAAAAGCACAAACAGTTACTCCTACAGACACCCCAACCCCAACCTCTGCAGCTCCAGATAATTCTTCGCAAATTAGTGACTTACAAAGTAAAATTAATGACTTGTTAAGTAAAATAAGTGATTTAAAAGGACAGGAAAAAACACTTTCTTCTCAAATTGCATTAATGGATAGTCAAATTAAAGTAACAGAATACAGAATTGAATCAACACAAGAACAAATTTTGTCTTTAGAAGAAGATATAGATACTGCACAGAATAAAATTACTAATTTAGAAGGATCATTAAATAATTTAACAAAAATTATGGCAAACAGAATTGTAACTGGATATGAAGTAGGAAGTGAAAATCCTTTCCAACTATTAATTGCATCAAGTTCAATTGGTGATTTTTTTAAAAGGTCAAGTTATTTAACAATTGTTGAACGTCATGATAAACAATTAGTTTATGATACTGTGCAAGCAAAAAATGATTATGCAAATCAAAAGCAAATATATGAAGATGAAAAACAAAAAGTTGTTGCATTGCAACAGCAATTACAAAATTACACAAATGATTTAAATAATCAAAAGAAAGAAAAACAAGAACTACTTACAGAAACACAAGGAAATGAGGGAATATATCAACAACAGTTAGCTGCATATCAAGCGCAATTGTCTGCATTATCTAATTTTGCTACATCAAGAGCAGGAGTTGGTGGAAGTATTATTCCTCATGAGGATTTATCTGATGGATGGGGGAAATATTATAACCAAAGAGATGCAAATTGGGGAAATAATATAATTGGATATTCATCAGAACAAATCTGGCAAGTTGGATGTTTGTTAACAAGTTTTGCCATGGTTTCAACACATTATGGAAGTACAGTAACTCCGGCAGATGTTGCAGCAAATACAGATAATTTTGCATTAGGAACTGCTTTCTTTAGATTGCCTGGCCCTGCTCCTGCGGGTCATTCAGTGTCGTATGTGCAAAATCCTTCTTTGGATAGTCTAAGAAGTGCCTTAAATAGTGGCAGCATTGTTATTGCAGGATTGTCTGCTAATGGAGGTCCATCACCACAGCATTATTCCGATCACTGGATTGTTCTACGATCTGTTGATGGCAATAGTTTTAGAATAAATGATCCCTGGTATTCAGATGGAATGAATGCATTATTATCTGATCACTATTCTGGGTGGACTATTATAGAAGCAAGAATATATAATTAATTTAGATTCTTCCCAATAATGAATCTAAAACCGTTTATTATAATCCCTTCTTTTGCGGGGATTATTTTTTTCCTCTTTTTTTTCTGTTCTCAAGTTTATGCAGCTCGAAGTATGATTATTACTTCAA
>DASVYQ010000089.1:0-15160 GCA_036392095.1 Patescibacteria group bacterium | reverse complement strand
TATGAATAAGGAGCGCTTGCGCTCGAAAAAATATTTATGCCAGATTTTGTACATCTTCATAACCACACAGAATTTTCTTTACTTGATGGACTCGGAAAAGTAAAAGCTATGGTAAAACGTGCCAAAGATTTAGGCATGCATTCATTGGCAATTACCGATCATGGTGCTTTGTATGGAGCAATTTATTTTTATAAAGCCTGCATTGAAGCAGGAATTAAGCCAATTATTGGCTGTGAAATTTATATAACCAAGGGTAGCCGTTTTGATAAAGAAACAGGGTATAATCATTTAATTTTACTTGCAGAAAATAACACAGGGTATAAAAATTTAATGAAAATTATTTCACGGGCGAATTTGGAAGGGTACTACTACAAACCAAGAACAGATTTAGAATTGCTAAAAGAACATCATGAAGGAATAATTTGTCTATCAGCTTGTGTTAACGGGTTTATTTCAGAACCTCTTTTGGCAGGACAAGACCAAGAAGCGGAGAAACGGGCAAAACAATTATCAGAAATCTTTGGGCCAGATCATTTTTATATTGAATTACAAAAACATTTGCATGTGCCTCCACAAGAAGTTGTAAATCCAAAATTAATTTCACTTGCAAGAAAATTGGGCTTACCACTTGTTGCAACAAATGATAATCACTACACAAATAAAGGAGATGCAGAAGCACAAGAAATTTTACTTTGCATTCAAACGCAAACAACAATTACAGAAAAAGACAGAAAACTATCTATGATTGATTCCCCTGATTTCTACATGAAATCGCAAGATGAAATGGCAGGACTTTTTATAGATGTTCCAGAGGCAATAGATAACAGTGTAAAAATTGCCAACATGTGTAGTGTAGAAATTACGCTTGGCAAATGGATTATGCCAAAGTTTGAAGTTCCGGAAGAAATGACCCGAGAACAATTTTTAGAGAAATTAGTTTGGGAAGGTGCAAAAAAACGATATGGCGAAATAACACCAGAAATTAAAGAAAGGTTAGATTATGAATTATCTGTTATTTTTAAAAAAGGATATGCCACCTATTTTTTAACAGTGCAAGATTTTGTTAACTGGGCAAAAAGTAACAATATTAGTGTTGGACCCGGAAGAGGATCAGCTGCAGGTTCCGTAATTTCATATTGTCTTAACATTACAGATATTGATCCGTTTTTCTTTAAACTACCGTTTGAACGTTTTTTAAATCCGTTGCGACCTTCTGCTCCAGATATTGATTTGGATTTTGCAGATACAAGACGTGATGAAGTTATTGGTTATGTTACGAGAAAATATGGGGCAGACAAAGTAGCACAAATTATTACCTTTGGTACCATGGAAGCCAAGGGTTCTGTCAGAGACGTTGGTCGTGCACTTGGAATGCCATACTCAGGCCCTGACAGAATTTCTAAAATGATTCCGCCAGGCTGGCAAGGACATTCAATGACACTGGATAACGCCTTAGAACAAAGTCCTGATTTAAAACGTGCATATGATAATGAACCCGAGACAAAGCGGTTAATAGATATTGCTAAAAAAATTGAAGGAGTGGTAAGACATGCCTCAATACATGCTGCAGGGGTAGTTATTTCTGATAAGCCGCTAACAGAATATGTACCGATTCAAAAAGAGCCATCAGGTGGAGAAAAAGTTGTTACCCAATATGACATGTATACAGTTGGAGAAGACGGCGTGGGTTTATTAAAAATGGATTTTTTGGGTCTTAGAAATTTAACTATTATTGAAGAGGCATTAAAATTTATTAAACAAAATCAAAATATAGAAATAAATATTTCTAAATTACCGGTAGATGACAAGCCAACATATGATTTGCTTTCTAGTGCAGAAACAACTGGAATTTTTCAGTTAGAATCTCCAGGAATGCGAAGATATATTAAAGATTTAAAGCCTTCAAATATTTTTGATCTTATGGCAATGGTTGCTTTATATAGACCAGGTCCAATGCAGAATATTCCTGATTTTATTGCAAGAAAACATAATCCGGCACTAATTACTTTTCCAGATCCACGGCTTACTGATATTCTTGCCAATTCATATGGAATTTTAACCTACCAAGATGACGTTCTTCTAACCACAATTACTCTTGCAGGTTATACCTGGCTTGATGCAGACAAATTTAGAAAAGCTATGGGTAAAAAAATTCCTAGCGAAATGAAAAAACAAAAAGATATGTTTTTAAATGGAGCAGTTAAAAACGGATTAACGCAAAAAAAGGCAGAAGAATTATTTGAACTTATTGCTCCGTTTGCAGGATACGGATTTAACAAAGCTCATGCTGCTTGTTATGCAACTATTGCCTACAGAACAGGATATTTAAAGGCACACTATCCAGTAGAATTTATGACTGCGTTATTAACAGCTGAATCCAGAGGGACAACAGGTCCTGCCAAAAATGAAAAAATTGCTCAAGCGGTTGCAGAATGTAAAAGATTAAAAGTTACCCTTTTGCCGCCAGATATTAATAAATCAGATAACGAGTTTGAAATTGAAGAGAATACCAAAATCAGATTCGGACTTTCTGCCATTAAAAATGTAGGTGCGTCTGCTATTAATGCCATTTTAGAAGCAAGACAAAAAGGATCATTTAAGAGTTTTGAAGATTTTTGCGTTAGAGTAGATGGAACATCGGTAAACAAAAAAACTATGGAAAGTTTAATAAAAGCTGGGGCAATGGATAAATTTGGCAAGAGGGCGTTACTTTTGGCATCATTTATGGAAACAACAGAAAAAGCAAATAAAATTAAAAAACAAAAACAGGAAGGACAAGCAAGTTTGTTTGGTGATGAAGAACCAGAACCGCTTAAAGTCGTAGCAGATGATACATTTGAAGATTTGGAAGATTTTACACCTGAGGAAAAACTTGCGTTTGAGAAAGAATATCTGGGAATTTATTTAACAGCTCATCCACATGCAAAATATTTAGAAACAATTAAATCTATTATTACCCATGAATTAGAAACATTGGAAGAAGGACAAGACGGCATGATTGTTAAAATTGGCGGTTTTGTAGAAACAGTTAAAAAAATATTTACTAAAAAATCAAATGCAGAAATGGCATTTGTTTCATTGGGAGATGAAAAAGGTCAATCAGTTGAATGTATTATTTTCCCAAGAGTCTTTGAACAATATAAAGAAATGCTCATTAAAGATACGGTTGTTATGATAGAAGGGAAGTTAGACAGAAAAAACGATAAGCCGGTTATTTTGGTTCAAATCATTAAAAAACCTCAAATGCAGTAGATATCTCTTGACGCTTACATAGTTTTCCATATAAAATATGGCCATGGTTGAACTTGCAGCCGAGACGCTGTTTCGAATTGGAAGTTTTCCAGTAACGAATACATTTGTCGAAATACTCATTGTTGACGCATTCATTATTGCGGGCATTGTCTTACTCAATAAAAATATTAAAAAAATTCCAGGAGCTTTCCAAAATATTATAGAAATTGTCGTTGACGGATTTTATGGATTAACAGAATCAATCTCCCCAAAAAGTGCAATGAAAATTTTCCCATACTTTATGAGTTTCTTTGTTGTTATTCTTTTGGCCAACTGGTTGTCTCTTTTCCCAGGTTTTGGAACAGTAGGTTTTAATACAAAAGAAGGGTTTATTGCATTTTTGCGAGCAGGTGGAAGCGATATTAACTTTACACTAGCACTTGCTATTATTGCTACCATTGCAACACAAGTTTTGGCAATTAAAACAGTTGGTATTAAAAGCCATTTGGCAAGATATTTTTCATTTAATCCTATTTTCCTTTTTGTAGGACTTTTGGAAATTTTATCTATCTTCACAAATGTGGTCTCGCTTTCTTTCAGACTTTTTGGTAATATATTTGCTGGGGACGTGGTTTTAACAACTATTTCCCAAATGTTTGCATTTATTCTTCCGCTCCCCTTCATGGCATTGGAAATTATTGTAGGATTAGTGCAGGCATTAGTATTTGCAATGTTAACTATGGCATTTATGGCAATATTGACAACACCACATAATGAAGGAGGTGAGCATTAAACAATGACATTTACATTAAACGTAGCAGGTGGACTTATTATCGCAATTGGAGGTTTAGGCCCAGCATTGGGTATTGGACTTATTGGTATGAAAGCAATGGAAGCATTAGGTCGAAATCCAGAAGCATCAGGAAGAATTCTTCCAGCAATGCTTTTAGGTATGGCTTTTGCAGAAGCTATTGCTATTTATTCCTTAATTCTCGCTTTCACAAAATAAGTGAAAGACTTGGAATGCTTGTCATTCTGAGCTTTGCGAAGAATACTCAGTAGTGTGATTCTTCGCGCTCTCAGGCTAATAAGATAAAAAATATGAATATATTACAAGAATTTGGAGTTAATCCATTATTACTATCTGCGCAAATAGTTAATTTTTTAATTATTTTGTATTTACTTAAAAGATTTGCGTATAAGCCAATCTTTAAAATGCTCAATGATAGAAAGAAAACTATTGCAGAAGGTATAAAAAATGCAGAAGAAGCAACAAAAGCACTAGAAAAGGCAACAGAAGAAGAAAAAAAGGTTTTAAGAAAAGCTCAAGAAGAAGCACAAAGAATTTTATCTGATGCTAAAAACCAAGCAGACGTAACAATGGGAGAAGCAAGAGATAACGCAAGAAAACAAGTAGAACAAATGCTTGAAGATGCTAGGGCTAAAATCGCAGAAGATACAAAGGCAATGGAAAAACAACTCGCTGTTTCTACAGCTGCAATGGCAGTTGAGTTATTAAAACAATCTATTAAAGATATCTTTACAGCTAAAGAGCAGCAAGAAGCTGTAAATAAACTTAGCAAAAAAATTTCAAAAAAGAATTAAGTATGAGAAAAAAGCAAATTAACCAATTGGTGTTGGCTAGTTATACAAGAAATGCTTTGGATGACAAAAAAGTTGCAAAAATTGCAACTTCTCTAAGCAGAAAAGATTTAAAAGTATATATAAGAGGATTAAAGCTTGCTGAAAAAAAGAAAAAGATATATGTTGCACTCCCTTCTGCTTCTGTATATAATACAAGCAAGAAAATATTCATAAATCTTTTTCCAGGTAGACAAATAGAGATCGAAGAAGATAAACTTTTAATGCTTGGTGCTCGGGTAATGGCAGATGATATGGTCTATGACTTTTCCCTTAAAAATAGACTTGACGATTTCTTAGCAGCTGTGGAGCAAAACTATGATGAAGAGTGAAGAAATTATTGCAAAATTAGAAAAAAAATTAACAAAATTTGACGAAAATCCAAAAGTTGCCAATGTTGGTGCAGTTGAGAAAGTAAATGATGAAGTTATTGTTGCCTCTGGACTTTCAAAAGCCATGATGGGAGAGATGGTAGTTTTCCAAGATGGAACTGAGGGAATGATTCTTAATTTAGATGAAGATAGCGTTTCTATTATCCTTTTAGCAAAATCCTCAAAAATTAAAGAAGGCGATACCGTTAAAACTACTGGAAAACTTTTAACCATTAATGTTTCAGATGATGTATTGGGAAGAATTATTAATCCAATCGGAAAACCATTAGACGGAAAAGCAGCTCCAAAAAAAGGCAAAGAAATGTTATTAGAAAGAATTGCATCTGGAGTTGTTGACAGAAAACCAGTTGATACTCCTGTTAAAACTGGTATTAAAGCAATTGATGCACTTATTCCAGTTGGTCGAGGACAACGAGAACTTATTATTGGAGATAGAGGACTTGGAAAAACAGCAATTGCAATTGATACCATTATTAATCAAAGAGAGGCAAACAAAAATGGTAAAAGAATGCTTTGTGTCTATGTAGCAATCGGACAAAAGCAAAGTACTATAGCACAAGTTGTAGAAAAATTGCGAGAAATGGATGCTTTGTCTTACACAGTTGTTGTCTCTGCTAGTGCATCTGATGCAGCATCATTATTGTATTTGGCACCTTATGCAGGAGTTGCCATTGCAGAATACTTTATGGAAAAAGGCGAAGATGTTTTAATAGTTTATGATGATTTAACAAAACACGCTTGGGCATATAGACAATTATCATTAGTTTTGCGAAGACCAGCAGGACGTGAAGCATATCCTGGAGATATTTTCTATTTGCATTCAAGACTTTTGGAAAGAGCTGTTAAATTAAATGAAGAAAACGGTGGAGGATCTATTACAGCTCTTCCTGTCATTGAAACTCAAGCAGATGATTTATCTGCATACATTCCAACCAATGTTATTTCTATTACCGACGGACAAATTTTCTTAAAGAGTGATTTGTTTAATTCCGGAGTCAGACCAGCAGTTGATGTTGGTAATTCTGTTTCTAGAGTTGGAGGTTCTGCTCAAACAGGTGCAATGAAATCTGTTTCAGGAAGAATTAAGCTTGAATTGGCACAATATCGAGAATTAGCAGTCTTTGCTCAATTTGGAAGTGAATTAGATGCCGCAACATTACAACAATTAGAAAGAGGAAAAAGACTAACTGAAGTATTAAAACAACCACAATATCAACCGTTGACAGAAAATATGGAAATTCTTTCTATCTGGGCTGTTAGCAATGGATTTACCGATGACATACCTGTTGAAAAAATTCAAAAATTTGAAAAAGAATTACATGCATATGCAAAAACACATGGCAAAAAAGTGTTAGAAACACTGACAAATGGTAAAAAAGTAACACCAGAAACAACAGAAGAATTAAAGAAATTGGTAACAGCATTTAAAAAGATTTTTAGTTAATCATTGCGACTTATGACAACGCGAAGGTTATTTGCGTTACCCAAGTAATATTGGGACGAAACGTTCGCAATGATTTTTTTGTTTTATGGCAAATACATTAGCATTACGACGAAGAATTAAAACTGCACAAAACGTTAGTAAAACAACACGTGCTATGCAGATGATAGCAGCAAGCAAGCTTAAAAGAGCGCAAGAGGCTGCTGTATCTGCACGTCCATATGTTACAAAATTGGTTAGTGTTACGCAAAGTTTAGCACCAAAAGACAATGTAACAGATGACTCTTTAAGTCCATACATGAAAATTTCTAAAGCATCAAGTAAAACTTTATATATTGTTATTTCTCCAGATAAAGGTTTGTGTGGTGGATTAAATACAAATTTAATAAGAGAATATTTGCATTTTAGGGGAGAAAATTCTTTATTTGTAACTGTTGGGAAAAAAATAGAAAACATTGCAGCATCAAATAAAAATTTAATTGCTTCATTTCCTTTTGGTAACACATTGCCATCTTTTGCTGCTGTTCTACCAATTATTAAAATAATTGATGAATACTTTTTAACAGGAAAAGTAGATAACGTAAAAATTTTAACAACACATTTTAATAGTGTTTTTTCTCAAAGTCCAAAAGTTACAGATTTTCTTCCAGTAAAGTTAACAGAAATTAATGCAGTTGAAGAAGCAGATAAATTATCTTCAAGAATTTATGAACCATCTCAAAAAGATCTATTGCCGGCACTTTTAAAACGATATATAGAAATGGTTTTATTTCAACATTTTTTAGAAAATTATGCTTCATTTCAAGCAGCACAAATGATTGCTATGCAGAACGCAACAAACAACGCAAAAGACATTGTAAATGCCTTACAGTTGTTGTACAATAAAGCTCGTCAGGAGAAAATTACTAAGGAAATCCTTGATATTACATCTGCCGCGGTGGCAATGGAACAAGGATAATTTTTTTTCTGAGACTCTTCAGAACAAATAATATGGCAAAAACAGATAAAGGTGTCATTATTAAAATTCAAGGACCTGTTGTAGATGTCCACTTTGAGGGAGAAGTCCCAACAATTAACGAAGCTTTAGTAATTCGTCTTCCAAACAAAAAAACTCTTACTTTAGAAGTTGCTTTTGCAACCGGTGATAGTGAAGTAAAAACATTGGCTCTTGGTCCAACTGATGGATTATCAAGAGGTATGGAAGTAGAAAAAACAGGAGCACCAATTTCTGTTCCAGTTGGCGATGTAACTTTAGGAAGAATCTTTAACGTGTTAGGGCAAACAATTGATGACCAAAAACCATTAGATCCAGAAGATAAAAAAATTAAAAGAGATCCGATTCATAGAAATGCACCTCCATTAACAGATCAGCAAACAAAACCATCTATTCTCGAAACAGGTATTAAAGTTATTGATCTTATTGCTCCATTTACCAAAGGAGGAAAGGTGGCTATTTTCGGAGGAGCAGGAGTTGGAAAAACAGTTGTTGTTAAAGAGTTAATTAGAAACATTGCTATAGAACACAAGGGTCATGCTGTTTTCGCTGGAGTTGGAGAAAGAACTCGTGAAGGTAATGATTTATGGACAGAAATGAAAGAAGCAAACGTTATGGACAAAACTGCAATGGTTTTTGGACAAATGAACGAACCGCCGGCCAATCGTATGCGAGTTGCCTTAACAGCATTAACAATGGCAGAATACTTTAGAGACAAAAAAAACGAAGATGTACTTTTATTTATTGATAACATTTTTAGATTTGCCCAAGCGGGTTCAGAAGTATCAGCTCTTTTGGGAAGAATGCCATCTGCTGTAGGGTATCAGCCAACACTTGCTAGTGAGGTTGGGAGTTTGGAAGAAAGAATTACCAGTACAAAAAACGGATCTATTACATCTGTTCAGGCTGTATATGTTCCTGCGGATGACTATACTGATCCTGCACCTGCAACTATTTTCTCTCATTTGGATGCGACTATTACTTTGGAAAGATCTTTAGCAGAACAAGGATTATATCCAGCTGTAGATCCGTTAACATCTTCGTCACGTATTCTTGATCCAAACACTGTGGGACAAGATCATTATGATGTTGCACGAGGAGTTCAAAAAGTATTACAACGATACAAAGATTTGCAAGATATTATTGCAATTTTGGGTATGGATGAATTATCTGCAGAAGACAAAAAAACAGTTTCTAGAGCTAGAAAAATCCAAAGATTCTTAACCCAACCTTTCTTCGTTGCAGAAATTTTCTCTGGCCAACCAGGACGCTATGTAAGAGTAAAAGATACTGTCAGAGGCTTTAAAGAAATCTTAGAAGGAAAGCATGACGAATTATCAGAACAAGCATTCTACATGGTTGGTACCATTGAAGAAGCTGTAGAAAAAGATAGAGAATTAAAGAAAAAAGCTAAATAACGTCATGAGGCAACGCGACGAAGCAAATGTACAGATCGCAGCTTGGCCGCAATGACGTTTTGTTGTATATATGCATATTACAGTTGTAACACCAGAAAAAACAATTTTAGACCAGGAAGCAGATGAATTAATTGTCCCAACAACAGCAGGACAAATAACTGTTTTGCCTCACCATGTCCCATTATTTACCCAACTTGCAGAAGGAGAGATAATTATTAAACTTCATGGAAGAGAAGAACAATTAGTTGTTGTCGGCGGATTTTTAGAAGTAAATGAAAAATCCATAACAGTATTAGCAGATTATGCAGTTCATGGAAAAGACATAAGTGCTGCAAAGGCAGAAGAAGCAAAGCAAAGAGCAGAAAGAGCAATGAAAGAAAAGAAGGGTGATATTGATTTTGCAACTGCAGAAGCTGAGTTTAGACGAGCACTCTTGGAATTAAAAGTAGCAAACAAATACCGCAAGCGATCCTAATCTTCATGAAGAATGCAGTTATTATTGTTCCAGGACTTATGGATAGAGTAAATGGTATTTCTTTTTTGATTAAAAATTGGAACAAAAGTAATGTTGATGTGTTCATTCACGCTGCACCTTGGGAAGATAAAGAACATTTTGAACCAAAGTTAAAAAATCTTGTTGCCCAAATTGATCAGCTTTCCAAAACCTATAAAGTCTCTCTAATTGGAGTAAGTGCAGGGGGAAGCATGGTAATAAACGCATTTATGCAGCGGAAAAACAAAGTTAAAAAAGTAATTAATGTTTCAGGAAGACTTCGGGTTGGAGGGTTTCCTTCTCTTAAAATAGCTGCAAAGGGAAGAATTGCTTTTAAAGAATCTGTTGTCTTATGTGAGAAATATCTAACACTTTTTTCTCAGGAAGATTGCAAAAAAATTATGACAATTAGTCCATTATTTGATGGAGTAGTTCCTATGTCTGCAATTCAAGTTAATGGGGCATTAAATATTACGATTCCTGTCATTTTTCACTCGATTGCAAATATTTTCGCTCTCACAGTTTTTAAAAAAAAGCTTATTGAGTTTATTAAATAAGTTCCTTAAAAAAGATACTTAAACTGTTCCTCCCATCTGTTTAGCACTTGCTTCATACTTACTGCTAACTGGTCAGAATCCAAAAAGAGGATAATGTGAATCAAAAAGGCCTATTTAATTTTTGCTTCGTATTGTTGTAAAATTTTGTCAACTTCTTTTTGATTATTTGTTGCCATAAGTAAGGTTCTTAGTTCATGTGCCCCATCAAAATTGCTAATGTATATCTTAAAATACTTTTTTAAGATTTGAAAGTTTTTATTTTCCCCCCATGTTTGTACGTATAAATCTACGTGCTTTTTTAAGAGGGCAATTCTGTCTTGTATAGTAATATTTTCAATCGACACCGCAGAATTAAATAGCCATGGATTTTCAAAAATGCCCCGTCCAACCATAATACCATCAAGATTATACTGCTTAGCCTTTTCTTTTGCTTCCTGAAGACTCTTAATATCCCCATTACCGATAATTAAAGTTTTTACTTTTTTAGCATTTCTTATATCAACTGCTTTTCCAATCTCATCCCAATGAGCCGGAACTTTACTCATTTCCGCTGCTGTTCTGCCGTGAATAGTGAGAGCAGGTAGGTCTTGATCTAGCAAAAAACCAATCCACTCTTCAAGAACTATTTTGTTAAATCCTATTCTTGTTTTTACACTCACTGGTAATCCATTGGCGCCTTCTTTAGTTGCCTGAATTATTTCTTTTGCCAATGATGGGTTTTTAATCAGCGCAGAACATGCACCGTGTCTTGTGACTGTTCTTTGTGGGCAACCCATGTTTATGTCTATTCCGTTATACCCCATGTCAGAAAGCCTTTGTGCTGCCTTAAAATAGTTCTCAGGTTTCATGCCCCAAATTTGGGCAATAAGCGGTTTTTCTTTTGGAGTATACAAAATTCTCTGAGACACAATTTTGTCTCCTTTTGAAGCAAGACCATCTACATTAGTAAATTCAGTAAAGTATAAATCAGGTCTACCGCAAGTTGAGATAATCCGCCTAAAAACTGTATCGGTTACGTCTTCCATTGGTGCTAAAATAAAAATCGGTTTGTCTAATTTGTTCCAGATAGTCTTCATACTATAGGTATATTTTACCAAAAAAGAGCTTTAAAAAGAAGAATGAAATTTGCTTTACTGCTGTTTATTTCTTAAAATGTCTGTACGCCGGAGTAACTCAGGGGTAGAGTAGCTCTTTCGTAAAGAGCAAGCCGAGGGTTCGAATCCCTCCTCCGGCTCATACCCCTGGGAATTTGCATGAAATAGTATATAATAATTCTATGGAATCAAGGCTTAATAGAAATTTAGAAAAAAAATCCAAACAGCGTTTTATTCTAACAATTGCAGGAACTATATTAATTTTAATTCTTCTTCTTCGATTTGGAGTTCCATTGCTTGTTAATTTTAGCTTGTTTGTTGCAGGTGTTAAAGGTAATTCTTCATCTTCACAAAATACTAACAGTCAATTTGTTGCTCCACCAATTTTGGATACAACAATTACAGCAACAAATAGTGCAACCATGAATATATCAGGAAATGCAGCAGCGAACGAATCGGTAAAGCTGTATGTAAATAATGTAGCAGTAGATGAAACAAATACGCAAAGCGATGGTTCTTTTACGTTTAAAGGAGTTACGTTAACACAAGGAGGTAATGAAATTACTGCAAAAGCTAAGAATGGTAGCTCAGAAAGTGCAATGTCTGATCCGGTTACCATAACGTATGCAACCAATGTCCCAGCATTATCAATTGATCAGCCATCTGATGGACAAAATTTTTCAGGTAATCAAAAAACTGTAACAGTAAAAGGGAAAACAGATCCAAACATTAGAGTAACAGTAAATGGCTTTTGGGCAGTAACCGATGATACAGGAAATTATTCTTACACACTTTCTTTACAAAATGGAGACAACAAAATAGATGTCATTGCATCAGATACAGCAGGAAATAAAGAAGAAAAGACTATTACTGTTCATTACTCTCAATAATCCCCAGTAAACTTACTAGCCACAAAAGAATAAATGGATAAAATAAGCTGTTTATAAAAAAGCTATTTATAATAATCGCACAAAGAGATGAAATAACAACTATAGCAAAAGAATTTTTTTGAAGATATTTTTTGCAAAGCATAAAGATTCTGACAAGTATATTTATATAAAAAATAAATCCAATAATACCTGTTGTTGCTAGTACAAAAAGAAAACTATTATCTGTTCCAGCCCCTGAGTGACTTTCTTGCCAATTTGGTCCTGTTGCAGTGCCAAATTTTAACTGTGCATATCTATATGCGTCAAATCCAATGCCAAGAAGTGGATTTTTACTTATTATCACAATTGCATCTTGTGCCGAGGTAATTCGAGCAGCGCTTGAGGCAATTCTAAAAAGCTTTGTCCCTTCAGTTGCCTGATAGTTGAGTAAAATTATGCCTATACCAATTCCAAAACAAACAAGAGCAATTGCAGCAATTTTTCTAAACTTTTTTTGTAAAAAAACAACTGCAGTAATTCCAACGGCCAAAGAAAGTAATGCAGATCTTGAAAAAGTTAAAAATACAGCAAGCAAGGAAAGGAGAGAAAGAAGACCAAAAATAATACTTTTTTTCGTATCTTTTTTTATAAAGTGAGAAATAGCTAAGTACCACACATATAAAAAGTATAAAACCAAAAATGCACCAACAAAATTGGGATCAAAAAAGGTTGAGAATAGTCTAAACCAATGATTATCCCATCCTAAATAAGAAAGGTTAATAAGATTTGTATATAAAACATATTGAATAAACCCAAAAAGAGCTACTAAAAACCCCGATATTAGCATAAGAATAGAAAGAATTGATTTTTGTTTTTTAGAAAATCTTGCAATTACTACATAAAGTATTCCAATAGAGGCAAATCTTACTAAATACAGCAAAGATACAAAAAAATTATTTAAAGAAAGCCACGTTACATTAACTACTAATGAAACTAAGGCAAAAAGAATAAAAATATGAAAAGGCTTAACAAGTGGCTCTTTTGGAAATTTCTTATGTAGAAGGTTATAAGAAATAAAAAGTAAGCTAGTAATAACAATCAAAACGTCAATCGGTTTAATAACAAGTCCGTTTCCGGCGTCAATTCTAATTAATTCTCCAAAGGGGAATAAACAGTAGATAAAAAAAACTAACCACGACATATTATTTTTTATATTTGTATACTATCACGTTTGTTGTGCTGTTTTTATACACTTCTTTCCAGCAACCACAATTGCTTAGGAGAATTTCTCTTTGCATAGCAATGTAATTATATTTTGTATCTTTTTTTGCCCAAGAACTGTCAGTAAATGGAAAATCAACATAATATAAATTGTGAAATCCCAATAAAAGAACATGATCTGTGGGTTTAATAGTTTTTGCAAAATAGCCATCTATATCGTAAAAATCACCAAAATAGAAATTAAGATTTTTTGCTAAAAATTGTGCTTTTGTTTCTTTGCTTAAAATTACCGGAATAAATTTTGCATTAGCAAAACCTCTATATGCAATAGAAACAATACTTAAAAAAATGACAGTTCCAACTAATATATCCCTTTTTGTAGTATTCTCGATTTCCATAATGGTAAAAGATGTTAAGAGGGAGATAATTGGTAAGTAAGCCAAAATAAACCGTCCTCCTCCTGTTTGTGGGGTTATATACCAAATAATTGTTGCTAAAAAACTATATATAAGTAATAAAGGCTGTTTTGTATAGAGTTTCTTTATGCAAAATAACATAATTGGCAAAATAATTACGTATATTGGATTTAAAGGATCATCTGCATGCAGGAAAACGTTTAAAACATTTGCTACAAATGTTAAAGGGTTAAGCATAGAAAATTGAAAATGAATGGGATATGTATTGGTAAATAAAGGATAAATTATGTTGTGCGTTTGCATAAACGAAAAGATAAACCAAGGGAGAGGAATAAGTAAAGCAATAGCAGTAAAAATTACAAGTTGTTTTATAATTTTACTAATAGATTTGCGCTGACCTTTTAAAATCCAAATAATAAGAGTTAAAAAAATAAGTACGGATCCAAGAGCAATCAGTTTCGTTGTAATTGCAAGACCCACAAAAATACAGCTAAAAACAAACCATTTATATTTTTTATTTTGACTCCATAAATAAAATGACCAAAATGCCAATATTTCAAAAAATGTTCTCCCTAAATCTATATAAGCAGAAATTGATTCAAATCCTACGACTAAATTTGCATAGAATATAACGCTTGCCAGTATTGCTGCTTTTTCTCCGACTACTCGTTTCCCAAGCAAATATATAGCTATAACGCACAAAATGCCAAAGAAAAAATGAATGTTTTTTGCCAGAATTTCATTGCCAAATGCAAGAGCAGGGATATAAAGCATTTCCACTAATTTTGGCATGTCAGAGTAATATAAAATTCCGCCAATGTGATAAATACTGTGATTTTGCAAAAATAATTTAGGAATTGTTAGATGGTACCAAAGCGCATCAAAGCCAAGTTCTGGTCCTAGAACGCCAACATAATTTATTAATGCTTGTATACTAATCAATGCAATTAATAGAACATTTAACCTTGTTTTGGGTAGTGAAAATCGTAATTTTAGAATATTAGATGCAAAACTGGTGAGAACTGCACCAAAGAAGGCAATGGTAATAACTGCCAAAACAGGCGTATATAGCAAATGGAGCATCCCTAAAGTAAAAATTATATATGCGTAAAAGCCAATAATAATTCCTAGCGCAAACATATATGTCCTCTACAACTAATAAATAATAAATATTGTGCTAAAATGCCCATAACAAAAATTATCAAAATAAATAATGATATTTTTCTATTTTGTAAAAATTGCATATTTTTTGTTGTATAAACCGTTAGTGCAAAAAGTAAAATTGTCCCCCAAAATACATGAGATAAAAGCAGGCTTTGAGGAAATTGTAAAAACTGATTTGGATTTGCAATATTCATTCCTGTTAGCAAAAAAGAAAGACCAAGAAGCCAAT
>DASVYQ010000088.1:0-2044 GCA_036392095.1 Patescibacteria group bacterium | reverse complement strand
CTAACAATAAATCCTGATATACTTTCTCGTTTGATTACACCAAGGACAAAAGCAATTATAATTCAACATACATTTGGTAATTCAGCTGATTTAGACAAAATTAAAAAAATTGCGAAAGAGGAAAATGTTTCTCTTATCGAGGATTGTGCACATGGTATCTATCCTGATAAAAAAATAGCACAAGTTGGAGATGTTGCAGTATTTAGTTTTGGACGGGACAAAGCATTCTCTTGTGTTAGTGGCGGAATTGTGATGACAGGAAGTAAAGATATTGGAGATAAATTAAAAGCATTATATAAAGGAAAAGATTTTCCATCTACACTTTGGGTTATACGAAATCTTCTTCATCCATTTTTGTTCTACTATTTTGTTCTTCCTTTCTATAACTTTCTTTCTCTAGGAAAAGTATTGCTTATTGTATTTCAAAAAATGCACTTTCTTTCATTCCCTGTTGATAAAAGTTCAATTGTTATTTCTGCAACTGATGCAAAGAAAATGCCGCCTGCACTTGCAGAGCTTGCTCTTTTACAGCTAACAAAATTAGATAAATGGAATAAAAGAAGAATAAAAATATCTGAGGTATATAAAAATAAATTTGCTGATGTAACACCTTTCTCAAAAGTGAATACCTACCCCCTTCTTCGGTTCCCGATATATGTTGATGATGCTCATAAAATGCTTTTATTTTTTAGAAAAAAGAAACATATTTATTTGGGAAACTGGTATAGTAATATTATAGATCCCAAAGGCGTAGATTATAAAAAATTAGGATATATTCAAGGAAGTTGTCCAAAAGCAGAAGAGGTAGCAAACAAAATTATTAATCTTCCTACGTATCCTTTACTTTTGGATACAGACGTACAAAGAGTTGTTAAAGAGGTCTCAGAATATGTTGCAAATAAAGGAAATAACTAGTAAAAAAATTTGGGATACATTTCTTTATAAAACCTACAAAGATTTTTTACCTTTCTTCCAAAGTTGGGAATGGGGAGAAGTTCAACACAGTCTTAGTCATACAGTAAAACGATTTGGTATTTATAAAAATTCTACACTTTTGGGAGTTTTTCTTAGTACTGAGGTTAATGCTAGGAGGGGTCGGTATATCCATCTAAGGCATGGTCCCGTTTTGGAAAAATGGGAAAAGGAAATTGTAGATTTTCTTTTTGACGAGATTAAAAAATACGGGAAAAAGCATCACTTTGATTTTATTAGGATAAGTCCTTTAGTTGATGAAACAAAAGTTGCTTTCCTTCCATTTTCTTTTGCTTCACCAATTCACAATATGGATGCAGAAATATGTTGGGTGCTTTCTTTGGATAAGTCTGAGGATGATATTTTAAAGGACATGCGAAAGTCCCATCGGTATCTCATTAAGAAGGCCCAATCTCTTCCAATCACCATTCGCCAAACTATCAATCCAAATGATTTTTCTCTGTTTTTACCTTTATACAAACAGCTTGCTTACCGAAAGCATTTTGTTCCTCATTCTGGAGTTTTGGAAGAGTTAAAAATATTTGCCAAAGAAAATATGGCCAGTCTTTTTCTGGCAGAATATGAAGGTAAAATTATTTCAGCGGCACTCATTGATTTTGTAGGAGATACGGCAATTTATCGTCATAGCGCCTCTGATGAGAATTTTAGAAATATCCCGGCAATGTATTTTTTACAATGGGAAGTGATAAAAGAAGCAAAGAAAAGAGGTATGAAATACTACAATTTTTGGGGAATTGCTCCGACTGAAAATGTAAAACATCCATGGTTTGGACTCAGTCTTTTTAAAAAGGGGTTTGGAGGAGAAGAACGAAGATTTCTCCATGCAAGAGATATCCCTTTGTCCGTGGGGTATATAAAGGCATATGCAGTAGATTACCTGACAAAACTTCGTAAAGGGTATTAATTTATTTGTTTAAATTTATCTACGGGAGTATAATACTATCAATCTATGGCACAATTACTTGGCTTAATAATTCTTTCATTTGTTTTGACATTTATTCTTCTGGTTCCTTTTATTGATTTTCTTTATAAAATTAAACTCAGAAGAGAA
>DASVYQ010000087.1:0-3030 GCA_036392095.1 Patescibacteria group bacterium | reverse complement strand
CTAATACAGAGAATAATTCGTATCCTGCTTGTAAATAAGGAAATAACAGGTAATATGCTTTTCTTTTTGTTATGAACTTTAATCCCCACCAGATGTAAAATAATTGAGGTAAAAGAAGTAACGAAAAAATTACTGATAACGGATTAATAAATGTAAGTAAAGCTGATAGTAAAATAATCAAAATTGGGAAAGGGAAAATGGGTTGGGCTTTCTCTTTTTTTTCATAGAAATTAAATATAGCTACTCCTCTACTATATGGTTTCAAAAGAAAATTTTTCAAAGATAATTTGTGGTCATGGTACAAAACGGCATCTTTTGTGCACATAAATTTTTTAGTAGGAAATTTCTTTTTTATTCTGTCACAAAGATCTGTGTCCTCTACTCCGCTTAGATTTTGGTCCCAGCCGTTTACTTCTTTAAGAACTTCTACAGGAAATGAACAATTAGCTCCCCATATCTCACCAACTTCAAAGAATTTTTTATTTGTTTCAAGGCTTGGTAAAAACATATGTTTAAGATAAGAGAAAAATCTTGAAAATATATTGGTAGTTTTTGTGTAATGAGTAGGCGAAGGATTTCCATATCCGGTCTCATAAACATATTTTTCAATTAATCCACCTTTATCTTTTAACTCTATAATTCCTGCTATTCCTGCTACTTTATTTTTATCGAATTTTTCATATGCTAAAGCCAAATTTTTAAGCCAATCTTTACTTACATTACAATCATCATCAAAACAGATATAAACATCTCCCTTAGCATTAGCTAATCCGGTGTTTCTTGCTGCTCCAATTCCCTTATTTTGACTGTGTTGAATAAGTTTTACTGGAAATTTCTTAACTATGTTAATAGTGTTATCTGTTGATCCGTCGTCAACAACAATAATTTCAAACTTGTTTTTAGGAAAATCTAAGTTAGTAAGTGTCCTGAGGCACTCTTTTATAAATTTTTCTCTGTTATAGGTACAAACGACAACACTGTACATGATTGATTTTTTATTTCTTCTCATAGTAATTTTTTATAAAACTTTTCTAATTTATCTGAAAGAATCGACCATTGATAATCTTTTTTTGTATTTTCAATTCCAAATGTTAATTTTTCTATTCGTTTTGTTTTGTTCTCAAATGTATTTTGAATCGTTTCAGTTAAGGCGTCTATATTGTTACTTTTTGCTATGTATCCTGCCTTTTCTTGATAGACATAAAGAGGAAAGTCTCCGACATTACTTACAAGGGGTATTGCTCCAAATTGCATATATTGAAACACTTTCATACTACTGCATGCTTTAATTGTTAATTCATTTGGCATATAACTGTACCCTATATCTCCTGGGAAAATGTATTTGTTTAATTCACTTTGTTTTACATATCCTAAGAAGAGTATATTTTTTTCTAATTTCAGTTTTTTTGCTAATTTCTTAAAGTAATTTAAATATTCTCCACTCCCGATAATTTTTACTGAGATCTTAATTTTTTTATTAACCAGTTTTTGAGTTGCATAAAAAAGTGGCTCGAGAATATTTATTCTATTAATATTTCCAATAAAGACAATGGTATTCTCTAATAGTGATTTGGCTGATTGTTTTTTTAACACATTAAATTCTGCACCATTTGAGATTCTGGAAATAGGTTTATTTGTTTTTGTATATAATTTTTGTAAAAAAGTAGAAGCTACTGTTATCCCACTTGAATGTCTTAATGCAATTCTTTCGGAAATCTCAACAAGTTTAACTTTTAATTTTGAATTATTTTCTATTTTCATTACTTCGCTGTCCAAATCATCAACATCTAATATAACCGGTGTTTTCTTTATGAGTTTTAATAATAATCCACCTATTGTTATTGGATTTGGTTTGAATATGTGCACTATGGTTGGATTTAATTTAAAAGATAAGTAAATTGATGAAATTATGTAAGGTATTAAACCTAATTCAAATGATGATGTTTTAATCTGCAAAGGTCTAATTATTTTTACTCCATCAACAAGAGTGACCTTTTCATCAATAAAGTTGGAATATTTATCAAATCGTGGTGCAATAATAAATACCTCGTGACCGTTTTTAACTAATTCTTTTGCAAAAGATAAAGGTCTATATGAAAGACTGCTTTTAATTGTACCTGATGTTAAAAAAAGTATTCTCATATTTTTGATGTCGTCATTAATAATGAATTAAACTTACTTAGTTGAGTGTCAAACAAATATGACGTTTTAACAGTATTAAAGCCATTCTTAGATAATTTTTGGCGCAATAATTTATTTGTAAAAATTTTATGAATAGTTTTAGCTAGTTCTTTTGGTGAATTTGCCCTGACAAGTAAACCATTGGAATTGTTTTTAATAATTTTTGATATAGGCAAGATATACGAGCCAATGACAGGTATTGAGTGTGCCCAGGACTCAAGTAAAAAAGTTGGAAGTGCGTCATTTGAGCTTGTAGGGTAAATGATAGACACTTTTGCATTTTTAAAATACCAATCTTTTTCTTTACCGATTTTTTGTCCAACAAATGAAACGTATTTGCTTAACTTTAATTTTTTTGCAAGAGATTCGTATTTTTCTTTCCAGTTGCCTTCCCCAATTACAATTATCGAAATATCTTTTCCATAGGTCTCTACGTAGTGTTTAATTGCAAAAAGTAGTGCTTCTAGTCCTTTCCAATTATGACTTTTATCTAAGCTACTTATAAAAAGGATTACATTTTTCTTTTTATCATCTGACGTACCCTGATGCATATTATCTCGTGTTATAAAGTTGCTGATTACTGTTGTTTTCTTTTTCAAGTTTTTTGAAAACTTTTCTTTAATAAAATCTGAAACAACAACAATTCTCTGTGATTTATAAAATAGATAATTTTCTGTTTGTTTATAAACCCATGCGATAAGATTAAATGGAGAAATCCCTTTTTTATAGAGTGATAATGCATGATAAGTAAGAATAAAAGGCGTTGTCCCTTTAGCCATAGCAGCTATGTCGGCTATGAATGGAACTGGAGAGTGAGCGTTGATGATATCAGGCTTTTCATTAGCAATA
>DASVYQ010000086.1:0-2107 GCA_036392095.1 Patescibacteria group bacterium | reverse complement strand
CGGGCGAAAGAAGTGTAGAGAGAGGATTACCTCAAGTAGACTACATTAAAAACTTATCCGTACAAATAATAAATGACAGACCAGTCATCAATGGGCAGGTTACAAGAAGCGTAACAGATGTTGGGAAAGTAATTTAACAGTAAAGTATGGAAAGAAAGCATTGGCACTGGAAACCAAATCTTGAAGCTGAAGCACGGGCTGGAAACAGACGTGCTTTAGCAATTGTTGCCGAGGGAGAGCATCCCGGGAGATATTTTGATGGATTAGCTCACATGATGGATGTCGTAAGAATCATGAGGGAAGAAAAAGAAAATGGCGCAACACATATTGGTATTTTTGGTAGTAGGATTCAAAAAGATTCTTTAGGAAGAAGAGTTCATAGGCTGTTAGATAGTGATGTAGATATATTGATTATAAAAGATAGACCTAAAAACCTATTGGAACGTTTGAAAAGGAATCAAGATAATAGATTATTCGAAGTGACAAGAGCTGGATGTGGAGAGGGAATCAATGTGATAAGAATGTCACTAGATACATGGCAATCTGAGGAGAGATATGCTCATGATAATACCTTCACAAGAGACATGATGAATTCAGTAAAATGGTTATGGGTTAAGAAAGGACATTATAAATTAGGACACGTTGGGAAATGGGTGAAAACTACTTTTTAAATTTGAGGGTATTTATTTTGTGAAGCTAGGCTGATTCTAATGTGCTCTAGTATCCTTAGCATTGTTTTTTGCTTCATTTTAGCCTCAAAAATTTGTAAAAGATGACATGACCTCTATTGGATTCCAACTTTGATTTTACTTATGAGAAGTTAATTCCCAATCCTTCTTATAATGTGGAAAAAAGGGATATTAATACCCCACATATGAAGACGTGCATCAATTGCATACGCAATTACATCACGTGTATATCCAACTGTTTTATTTTTTGAATATCCTTCTGCTCTATCTCTAAAAATTAACGGGACTTCTTCATATTTTGCTCCAGCAAGGATAGCCTCATGTAAAAAGGCGGGTTGCATAATAAATGTTTGCTCTCTCCAGGGAAGTCTTTCCCAGTTCATTTTTTTAAATAAAGCTGGAGTAAATGCGCGAGCAGAATTGGTAAATTCCTGAATATCCAATGGTCCCATGATAAAACGACACACAAATGAGGAACCTTTACTAAATAATCTTCTTGAAAGTGACAGTTCATTTCTCCCACCTTTTACAAATCGTGAACCTAATGCTAATGAGTATCCTTCCTCAATTGCGTGAACAAGACCTGGAATGATTGATTCATCTACTTGTCCATCTGCATCCAGCTGCATGAGAATATCTGGTTTAAGATTCTCAAGTGCATTCAGATGGCCTTTATATAATCCAACGCCTAACCCCTTTTCGGTATCAATATGGTGAACATTTTTATTCTTTTTTGTAAGTCTTTCAGCAATCCCTACTGTCCCATCAGTTGAATGGCTGTCTGCAATGACTATTTCTATTCTATAGTTCGGTAGTAATTTCTGTTGAGAAAAGACACGGAGGACAAATTTTTCTAGATTGTCCTTCTCGTTAAATGTAGGAAGAACAATACTTACAATCTTCATGAAGAAATTATATCAGAATAAGTTATTTGATGAGTAGACCTTAGTATTTTAACTGCGCCTGGTGGCCCTAGGAAGAAAATGGGTGATCATTTTTTGCTGTACTCTCTAAAAGAGAACGGAAGATTGCAGTTGACACAAGAACACTTTGCATTTGTAAAGAAAAAAGATCTGTATCATATGTTTTATTATGGAAATATTTACCTTTTACAATATCTGTAGACGTATCTTGCCAACCCCTAGCAAGGCTGTCTATTTTCTTTCTCCATAACTCAGGATTGGTTTGAGCAAGTGATTGAAGCCATTCTAAGACTACTCGGTCAAATCCATGTGGAGGAAAAGCAGGGAGGAATAGATCAGCAATATCCTCTCCATATCTATATTCTTCCGGTATTTCTGGGTTCTCGCCGATCCTCTCCATCATGTGGATAATTCTCTCTTGCGACATGCCTACTATTGGGCTCTTAAGAACATTGATGCTATCACAAGGAATAAAACCTTTTATCGGATTTTCTC
>DASVYQ010000085.1:0-2153 GCA_036392095.1 Patescibacteria group bacterium | reverse complement strand
CACCAGTAATAACTCTTAAAGGAAATTCGGCTTTATCAATCTCTAGCGGTGCAATCTATAAGGATTATGGAGCAACAGCATTAGATGAGACAGATGGGGATATTACATCAAAGATAAAAGTAACCGGAGACGTTAATACTTCAGTTCCAGGTAAATATACAATAACTTATGCTGTTTCTGATTCATCTGGAAATGAAGCTGTTCCTGTAACAAGGACAATTACAGTTACGAGCAATATAATATCAGTTAATTATGGTGATTTGAACGATGATGGCAAAGTAAACTCGTTAGATGTTTCAATTTTAAAAAAGATAATACTTGAATTATATACAGGTTCATATGATACAATAAATGCTGATATGAACGGCGATACAAAAATAAATTCACTGGATTACTCATTACTAAAGAAAAAGATTCTTGAAAACTAAGTTATAATGGAAACGATCCTGCATTTACTAAAACAAGTAAGAGTAATTAGATGAATTCAACCCAAACGAGATAAAGTTTAAAAGCATAATTCACATACCAAAGTGAAATTATGCTTTTTTTACATTCTCCAACGTCCAATGAGTATACAAAGGTATAAGTGAATTGAAACAGCAAAGGGAATTATTCTGTCATAAACTCAGATGCGAACTCAAGGTATACTTTTTCACTGTTTAATTGTTTTGCTGAAATATGAATTATTTCATTGTCCGAATCTGAAAGCCATATAACAATAAACCGTGAATCACTCTTAATCCCGAAAAGTCCTTCAGATTCAAGCTCAATAAGTGCTTGAAAGGCTTGCTGAAGTATGGCGGACTTTAACTGTCCAAATTTCTTAATGATTAGATTAACATAATCAAATTTTCCGTAGTCGTCCCAATCACTCCATTCATCCGGGCTATATCTATAGTAGTTATATGAAGGATCATCCTTATCGACAGATATAGAACTTTCTCTATTGGCTACAGGATCTATACTTGATACATCATCGCTAGTATATAATGAGTATCCATAGAAGTTGCCTTCTGGAAAGTTCGCATTAAGAGTTTTATAGTGACTGGTTATGGCTCTTTTGATTTCATCCTTGAGATTCATTGGTATTGCTGGATTCATTTTTTGTCCTCCTTGAATAATTACTTGTATAACCCCGCTTTTTCTTTTCCCTTCTATTTTGGCAATACAAGTGGATTTTTTTATATAGCTTTGGTGAGATTAATTTTATAAGGTTCCTTGTTATCCTGTACAACATCTTAAGAATTCTACTCTCGTCATAGTAAGATAAAGATGATAAGGTTCCTAGTGATAGGAAGAGTAGCATCATGTATAAAAGGACAATCGATTCAAAAAAATTAAATGAGATGCTTGAATAAGGCAATAAAATTTTTGCATAAACATTATCTTTGCAAAAATGCACCACATAAAAAATGTAAAACCATGAGATGAAGCTTACTATTAATATAAAAAGCATGGTATCATGAATTACCCTGAAAAATTCAAAAAAAATTCGTGCCGGATATATTTTGCTAAGTATAAATCTATTCCATTTGTATTTATAGAAAATGGATTTTATGGTATCGTAATACTCCTTTTCAATAATAAAGTAGAAATGCTTAAGCTTATCAAACATCTCAGACATTTGATCCTCTGTACGAAGTCTTGTCCAAGACTCGTAACTATCTGATAATTCATAAAAGTCATTTATGATATCTACATTACCAATCTTATATATTTTTGATTCTTTGCCAGTATATCTTTCGAAAAATTCTCTTATTAATATTTCTTGCTTTTCATTATGTTTAGAATTAATGATTTGCCTAAGTTCATGAAAAATAGGACTGCATGCATCTTTGAGACTTTCTGATGATTGAGTATAGTATTGGTCAAATCTTTTTGTCCTTTGCCCCCAAATATATCCCAAGAGAGATGCCACTACGGCTAGCAACAATGAAGCTACAAATGGATTCTGCTTTAATATATCGAGCATATATGACCTCCACAGCTATAAGCCGAGAATTTTATGTTAAAGAAAGCATATCTATTTTCTTTGATATGATATTCTACAAATTTATAAAAAATCCTGCATATTTTGTAAACGGTCTGATGCGCAGTAAATGTCACTGTGCTAACTATATATAGATTTTGTGTAAAAATATATACTGCAAATA
>DASVYQ010000084.1:0-7913 GCA_036392095.1 Patescibacteria group bacterium | reverse complement strand
GAAAATCAGCTGCAAAACAATCTCCAAAAATAAAAAAAGTTTCTCCTATTTTAGAACAACAACCAGTTGCGCAACCAATCTCTTCAAGCCCAACAATGGATTTTAAACAAAAAATTAAAAATCCAAAATATTTTATTCCTGCAATTATTATTGTTTTGGCAATTTTAGCATATGCATTTAAAGGACAATTTATTACAGCAATTGTTAATGGACAACCTATAACAAGAGCACAATATATTAGTGCATTAGAAGCAAAAGATGGAAAAACAGTTTTAGATTCTTTAGTTGTTGAAACACTTATTAATCAAGAAGCTGCTAAAAAAGGAGTAACAATTTCACAAAAAGAATTAGATGCAGATACAAAGCAAATTCAAGATAATCTTACAAAACAAGGACAAAATTTAGATCAATTATTAGCAGCACAGGGAATGACAAGAGCAGATTTCCAAACTCAATTAAAGACACAAAAATTAATTGAAAAATTATTAGGAAATAATATAACAATTACAGACCAAGAAATTCAAAATTACATTGATCAAAATAAAGATTCTCTCCCACAAGGAATTTCTGATGCAGATTTAAAGAATCAAGTAAAACAACAATTATTTCAACAAAAATTAGGTGAAAAGGCACAAGCTTGGATTCAAGACCTACAACAAAAAGCAAAAATTACTTATTTCTAATCCACAAAAATAGCGCGCCAGTCAAAAATGGTGCATATTATTCCCCTTCAAAAAACAATATACGTTCTCAACTTAACGCGCTGTCTTTGTTCTTAGCGAAAAGACAAACATATTTTAAAATAATTAGACTGTCTAAGTATGTGATTTGGATCACAATATGAAGCAATTATATTTCTAACGAAATACCGTCTTGAGGTTTTAAAAAAGTAATACCATATTGTGCAAAATATTGTTCTAACCTGTTGTACATTGCTGTCTTTACTGTGTCTTTCCAATGGAAATCATGAATAGGCACTATATATTTAGGTTTTACTTTAAGCGCTGTTTCGCAGGCCCATGTGGTAGAGCCCCAGGGTGCTTGTACAGGTAATGCTAAGACCTCAGGACAAGAGTTAAACGTTAGGCTATCTCCAGGAGATGCAAAGTTTCCATTAAATGTAATCATGTCATTTAATGGGGAGGGCCCCATAAATATTTTCTCATGTGGAACAGGTATCATTTTTATAAAATCATTTCCCACAGTGTTGACAGAAATTCCTTCTTTTTCCAAAATTCCTTTTATAGATGTATTACCAAAAATTGGTGTATTTGGAAATTTAGTTACAATTTGTTTAATAAGGGGAATATCCATGTGGTCCATATGTTCATGGGTTATTGCTATTGCATCAAGACGGTCAATTTTACTTAAATCCAAAAGATTACTTTCTCTTGTATAATTTCCCGGATCAAACAAAACCGTTTTCCCATTATCTTCTACCAAAACACAAGAATGAACAAATTTTGTAATTTTCATATTCACATAATAAGAGAAAATAGTATATTTTGCAAATTAAATTTATGTATGCACGGTAAGAAAAATATTTACAAAAGTGCTAAAATATGAGCACTTCGGGGATTAGTTTAACGGTAGAATAGGCGCATGGGGTGCGTCTGGCTGGGGTTCAATTCCCCGATCCCCGACTGACAATTCTACAATAAAAAATAGTACAGAAAGATATAGTTGTATTTTATGTAAAGCGTGCTAGAATTATTCTAGAATATGGCACGACCTCCAAAAAATGCAACACCAACCCCAACATCTAATGGCAATTCAAAGCTTGATGCTGTACGGATGGCAATGGAAGCTATAGAAAAACAATATGGTAAAGGTTCTATTATGCGCATGGGTGAAGCAGCAGAAAAATTAGATATTTCTGTTATTTCAACCGGTACACTTCCTTTAGATATAGCACTCGGTGTCGGAGGATTGCCAAGAGGAAGAATTATTGAAATTTACGGACCAGAAGCATCTGGTAAAACAACTATTTGTCTCTCAGTTATTGCACAAGCACAAAAACATGGCGGAGTTGCAGCCTTTATAGACGCAGAGCATGCACTTGATCCACTATGGGCAGAAACAGTTGGAGTAAAATTAGATGAATTATTAATTTCTCAACCAGATACAGGAGAACAAGCATTAGAAATTACAGAAAGCTTGGTTAGGTCTGGTGGAATAGATGTATTAGTTATTGATTCTGTTGCAGCACTTGTACCACGAGCAGAAATTGAAGGAGAAATGGGAGATGCGATGATTGGTCTTCAAGCAAGACTTATGTCTCAAGCATTAAGAAAATTAACAGCTGTTATTTCTAAATCAAAAACCGTTGTTATTTTTACCAATCAATTAAGACAAAAAATTGGAGTCATGTTTGGAAATCCAGAAACAACAACTGGAGGATTAGCTCTTAAATTCTATGCAACCATTAGAATGGATGTTAGAAAAATAGAAACAATAAAAGACGGAGATAAAGTTGTTGGGAGTAGACACAGAGTAAAAGTTGTAAAAAATAAAGTTTCTTCTCCATTTAGAGTTGCAGAATTTGAAGTATCAGAACGGGGTATTTCTCGAGAAGGCGGTATTTTAGATGTAGGTATAGAATTAGGTGTTATTTCAAAATCCGGAGCTTTTTTAAGATATGGTGAAACAATGTTGGGGCAAGGAAGAAATGCAGCAATGCAAAGCTTACGAGAAGATAGGGATATGGAGAAACAAATTGTTACAAAAATTATGGAATTAAGTAAAACCAGAATTCCATTAACCGTTGGTAGTGCAGAAGACGGAGAAGACAAAGAAATAGAACCAGCAGCTCTCTAAATGGACGAAAAATTCTACACACAAGCTCTTAAATTTTTATCTCGAAGACCAAGAAGTGAAAAAGAAGTTATAGATAATTTGCTTAAAAAAAAAGCTCCTCAAGAACAAATAACCATTATTATTAATTTATTAAAACAACAAAAATTTTTAGACGATACAGCATTTGCCAAATGGTGGGTGGAACAACGGGCAAATTTTAAACCAAAGGGTTGGTATGCACTGCAACAAGAGTTAAAGTTAAAAGGAATTCCTGACAAAATAATTAAAGAAGTAGAACAAGAAGTAAAAACAGGTGCAATGGAATTAAAATCAGAATTTGAACAGGCTTTAGAAATTGCGCAAAAACGAGCAAAACGATTGGGGAGCGTTTCAAAAGAAGAAACATATCAAAAAATAGGTGGATTACTTGCCCGGAGAGGCTTTAATTTAGACACAATTAAGGCTGTAATTGACCAAATTTTGCATAAGTAGTATAATTAGAGTAAGGAAACAAGGAAAACTATGAAGAAGCTCGTTTCTATACTAGATCTTCAGATAGCCTATTAAATAGGAATTTCCTCGTTTTTAAAAATTTATGGCACAAACTTCAGTATTAGATTTAGAACAAAAATTATTAGAAAAACAAGAAAAATTAGAAGCAGAAAAAGCAAGCTTAGAAAAAGAACGAGAAAAATTGGTAGAAAAATTAGAAAAGGTTACCAGTATGACTCGCGAAGAAGCAAAAAAAGTTTTGCTTGAAGAAATAGAACACCAAGAAGCCGCAATTGTTGCTCGACTTATTAAAGAACAAGAAGAAGAAGCAAAAAGAACCGCACAAGAAAAAGTAAAACAAATTTTGGCAGATGCCATGCGACATGGTGCTACAAAATATGTTCCAGAATATACAGTTTCTGTAATCCCAGTTGAGAGTGAAGAAGTTAAAGGTCGAATTATTGGAAAAGAGGGAAGAAATATTCGAGCTTTTGAAACTGCAACAGGAGTTGACGTAATGCTTGATGAAGAAGGAGTTATTAGAATTTCATCTTTTGATCAAGTAAGACGAGAAATTGCTAGACGTTCTTTAGAAAAACTTCTTAAAGATACCAGAATTCAACCTTTTAGAATTGAAGAAATTGTAAAACAAACACAAGCAGAAGTAGATACAATCATGCTTGATGAAGGACAGAAGTTGGCACAAGAAGTTGGTGTATTTAATATTCCTGTCGATTTATTAAAAGTCTTAGGACGATTTAAGTTTAGAACTTCATACGGACAAAGTTTAATTCTCCATTCATTAGAAGTCACTAAAGTTGCAGTTGCATTAGCAAGTGAAATTGGCGCAGATGTAAATGTTGTACGACTTGCAGCATTATTCCATGATATTGGGAAAGTTGTAGAAGGAGAAGGAAGTCACGTTAAATTAGGTGTAGAACTTTTGAAAAAATATAATTTCCCAGAAGCAGTTGTTAATTGTGTTGCAGAACATCATGAAGATAAACCATTCTCATCTGTTGAATCAGTATTAGTTCATATTGGAGATGCAGTGTCTGCAGCAAGACCAGGTGCTCGATATGAAGATATAGAAAACTATGGGAAAAGACTGAAAGAAATGGAAGACATGGCAAAAAAGCAAGAAGGTGTTCATGACGCATATGCATTTGAAGCAGGTCGAGAACTGCGCGTTATTGCAATTCCAGATATGTTAGATGATGCACAATGCGTTATTTTAGCAAATCAATTACGAGAACAAATTAGTAAATCTTTGGCAATTCCAGGAGAAGTTAAAGTAACCGTTATTCGAGAATTCCGCGCCATAGCAGGCGAATCACTTGCCGCATAATTTTCGTATCGTTTGATAGATTGAAATAACAGTCTGATCGCTTTTGTTCCATTGACACGTAATTCATTTAGGTTGTATTGTTAGTCTAATTAAAAATTATAATTTTCTGCCTAAAAGGAGGTGACTAGCAAATGACAAAAAAAGATCTTATTGAAGTAGTTGCAAAAAAAGCAAACCTTACAAATAAAGCAGCTCGAGATTCAGTACAAGCTTTCTTAAATTCTATTCGAGATTCTTTGAAAAGAGGAGAGAAAGTTGTTATTACCGGCTTTGGTACATTCTCTGTTAGAAAGAGAGCAGCCAGACCAGGACGAAATCCAAAAACTGGTGCAAAAATTACCATCGCAGCTCGAAAAGCTCCTGGATTTACTCCAGGTAAAACTTTGAAAAAAGTAGTTCGCTAAGGAATTACTTTTCGCATCACAAAAGAAAACGCGGACAATTGTCGGCGTTTTCTTTTTAGCATATAATAGACAAAACCTATGAAAGCAATCTCTGTATCACATTTATCAAAATCCTACAGTGTTTATAAAAAGGAACCTGGCATTTTGGGCACATTTAAATCCCTTGTTTCAAGAAAATATGAAACAGTAGAGGCTGTAAAAGATATTTCCTTTGAAATAGAAGAAGGAGAATTAATTGGGTTTATTGGACCTAATGGTGCAGGAAAAACGACAACACTTAAATGTTTATCTGGTCTTTTGTATCCAACAAGTGGAGAGGTAAAAGTATTAGGCTATACTCCATTTGAAAGAAAAACAAAGTTTTTAAATAATATCTCTCTTATTATGGGGCAAAAAAATCAGTTATGGTGGGACTTACCTGCTATGGATTCTTTTTTGCTTAATAAAGAGATGTACCAGATTTCAGAAAAACAATTTAATGAAGTTATTGAAGAATTATCAAAATTATTAGAAGTAAAAGATTTTCTATTAACACCTGTTAAAAAATTATCTTTAGGTCAAAGAATGAAAATGGAATTAATTGCTGCACTAATTCACAATCCAAAAGTATTATTTTTAGACGAACCAACGATTGGTCTGGATGTGGTGATGCAAAAAAACTTGCGCGATTTTATTCGCGAATATAATAGAAAATATAAAGCAACAATTATTTTGACCAGTCATTACATGGGAGATGTAGAAGAATTATGCAAACGAGTTATTGTTATAAACCACGGAAAAATTTTATTCGACGGATTGTTAAGTAATTTAGTTAAAAAATTTGCATCTTACAAACGAGTAAGTATCGTTTTAGAAGATGCGATAAATCCGCGCATATTAGAAGGGGTTGGAGAAATAGAAAAATATTTTTTCCCAGAACTGATTTTGCAAATTAAAAAAGAAGAAGCAAATAAAATTCTTTCAAAAATTATAAAAGAAGTACCAATTGCAGATATTCGAATAGAGGATCCTGATGTTGAAGATATTATTAGAGATGTTTTTACCTCAGAAAAAATAAAGATATGAAATGGGCAGCAGTAAAACCTTATCTACAGGTTGCAAAAAATACCTGGAATAATGCATTAACTTATAGAATAAATGTATTACTGTGGCGTTTTAGAATGGTATTGCAGTTGTTGGCAACATATTTCTTGTGGCTTGCAGTTATTCCTGCAAATAAAACAGTTTTAGGTTATTCACAAAGTGCAATGTTAACTTATGTTTTAGCATCTGCGGTTATTAGTGCGATTGTATTTTCATCACTTGTCGGAGCAGTTGGAGAGGAAATTAATAAAGGAGATTTATCTAATTATCTTTTAAAACCGGTTAACTATTTTGCTTATTGGTTAGCTCGGGATGCAGGAGATAAAGCAATGAATATTTGTTTTGCTGTTGTAGAAATAACATTAATTATTTTAATTCTTAGACCTCCTGTTTTTTTACAAGCAAATTTGTTATATGTTTTCTTAAGTATTGTCTCAGTGGTTATGGCAATATTATTGTATTTTTTAATGAATTTTTTATTAGGGTTAATTGGATTTTGGAGCAGCGAAGTATGGGCGCCAAGATTTATTTTTTTTACCATTTATGCATTTTTTTCTGGTGGTATTTTCCCTTTGGATATTTTGCCAAAACCATTTTTTATTTTTTTTCAAATTCTTCCATTTCCTTATCTTTTATATTTTCCTATTAAATTATATTTAGGACAACTATCTATTTTAGAAATTATTTTAGGCTTTTTAGCAAGCGGAATATGGTTATTTTTATTGTTTAAATTTTTGCAATGGGGTTGGCAAAAAGGATTAAAACAATATACAGCGCAAGGAAGGTAACATATGAAAAAGTATTTAAAAGTTTGGTGGCTTTTAACAATTAAAGGAACGCAAATTGCACTTTCTTCTAGAATGGGAGCAATATTATTTTTAATCGGAAAATTACTGCGTTTATCTTTTTTTGTTTCTTTAATAGTTTTAATTGCTGCCAGAACAAATGTTATTGCGGGATATACCTTATGGCAAATGATATTTTTTTATTTAACATTCAATGTTATAGATACACTTGCACAATTGTTACTTCGAGAAGTATACGAATTTCATTACAACATAACTTCAGGATATTTTGATAACTATATTGTAAAACCAGTTGCACCACTTTTTAGGGCATTATTTGGCGGGAGCGATATCTTAGATGTTCCAATTTTTCTTTTATTAATTATTGCAACAATTTTTGCAGCATTCCATATTGGACATATTTCATTTTTAGGAATAATTTTATATTTTTTACTGCTTATTAATTCAATGCTTATAGCTCTCGCATTTCATATTGGCGTTTTGTGTCTTGGGATACTGACAACAGAAATAGATAATGCCATCATGTTTTACAGAGATTTAACACAAATGGGAAGAATGCCAATAGATATATATAAAGAACCACTCAGAGGACTAATTACCTTTATTGTTCCAGTTGGAATTATGATGACATTTCCTGTTAAGGCATTATTGGGGCTTTTATCGTGGTGGATAATTATCCTCTCCTTAGCTATTGGCATTGTACTTTTTTTGTTAAGTTTATGGTTTTGGAAATATGCGCTTCGTTTTTATACGAGCGCAAGCAGTTAGTGCTATAATAAACATATGAGCCTAAGTATTAGAAAGTGGTTTTTTATAGGTGTTGGAATTATTGTTTTGGTTTTCTTATTTGCAGAACGGGCAATTTTAACGCCATTTGTTGCTGCTGCAATTTTTGCCTATTTATTTAATCCGATCGTTAATTTTATTTCAAAAAAATCAAGACTTCCCAGAGGTTTTGGCATAGCGCTTATTTATTCACTCCTT
>DASVYQ010000083.1:0-10162 GCA_036392095.1 Patescibacteria group bacterium | reverse complement strand
TGGATCGGGGAAAAAAAGTGCAATTGCACTCATAATTTGTCGTACATCTCGTCCTGGATATTTTTCAATAAGCTCTGGCAATCGTGTAATTGCTTCTTGTGGAGCTTGTACTTCTCCTTCAGCAGCTGGTTGAGCTTCTGGTAAAGCACCGAAATCAAAGATTAATTGAATTAATCTATCTGCATCTGGAACTTTGATTGCTTCTAATACAGTTCCAATTTTAATTTGTACTTTTGCAAAGTCATCAATTGTTATCATAGAGTTATTTTATCACGAGTGATCTTATAAAATCACTCACTCCTTTCTTTTCAGTTATTTTATGAATAATCGCACTCCCAACAACAGCTATATCTGCATGTCCTTGTAATTGCTCTATATGTGTTTTTTCTGAAATACCAAAACCAACAGCAATTGGTATTACAATATGTTTTCTAACACGTTGTAGAAATTCTATTGTTGCATTATCAAGTAAACTGCGAGCACCTGTTATTCCCTGCCGTGCTGTTGCATAGACAAATCCATTTGCCATTCTTTGAATTTGCTGCAACCGTTGATTTGTCGTTGCTGGAGAAACTACAAAAATAGCTGGTAAATTATATTTATTACAAAGATTATAAAAATGCTCATATTGCTCTTCTTCAATTGGCATGTCAGGAACAATTAATCCCTCGCATCCTGCTTCTTTTGCCCGCTTTATAAATTTCTCTATACCAAAATTAAATACAGTATTGTAGTAGCACATAAACAAAAGTGGAACTAAAACTCGTTGAGACAATTCTTGCATTAGCCTAAATGCATCAGCTACCTTTATTCCGTTTTCTAAGGCTTTTTCGCATGCTTTCATTATTGTTGGTCCATCTGCCAATGGATCAGAAAACGGGATTTGAAGTTCTATAATATCTGCCCCATTTTTGGCCATTGTTACAACAATATTTTTTGTTTCTTCCAAATTTGGATATCCAATAACAACATGTGTCATAAGACCAATTGGTTTTTGTTTAACTTGTGATAGTGTTTGAATTAATTTATTCATAACTAATTATTCAAGAAAAAATTTATTCTCGAGTTAAATCCTCCCCTTTTATATACTCTTTCAAAAATTCATAAAATTTTTTATCTTTAAATGCTTTGGCTAAAATAAATAAATCTTTATCTCCACGTCCAGATAAGTTTACGACGAGAATTTTGTTCTTAGAAAGTGTTGGTGCAAGTTTTAGTGCATAAGCTACAGCATGTGCTGATTCTAAAGCAGGAATTATTCCCTCTGTTTTTGCAAGAATTTGTACTGCTTCTAACACTTCTCTATCTGTGGAAGATGTAAACTGAACCCGTTTTCTATCAAACAACTCTGCAACTTCTGGACCAATCCCTGCATAATCTAATCCTGCAGAAATACTATGTGTTTTGGCTACATTTCCATCTGCATCTTGTAAAAAATATGATTTGTATCCTTCAACTACTCCAACCTTTCTATTCTCCTGCATTCTTATAGCATTTTCTCCAAGATTTTTGCCTGTTCCTCCTGCTTCAACACCAATTAATTTGACTGATGTTTCTTTTATAAAATTTGTAAATGCTCCCATGGCATTACTTCCTCCTCCAACACAGGCAATAATGTAATCCGGAAGTTTTCCTTCTTGTTGTTTGAGCTGTTTTCTAATTTCTTTTCCAATGACAGATTGAAAATCTCTATTCATGGTTGGGTATGGATGCGGCCCTAATGCAGATCCTAACAAATAATGACTTGTTGCAACATTTTCTATGTAGTCTTTAAGTGCAGCATTTACTGCATCTTTCAGCGTTTTACTGCCAAAACTAACCGGAATAACAGTTGCACCTAATTGCTCCATTAAAAATACATTTGGTCGTTGTCGTTTTATATCTTCTTCTCCCATATAGACAGTGCAGGAAAACCCTAATTTTGCGGCAACTGTTGCTGTTGCCACTCCGTGTTGTCCTGCTCCTGTTTCTGCAATTAAACGAGTTTTACCTAAGCGCTTTGCAAGTAATGCTTGCCCAATACAGTGAGTAATTTTATGTGCCCCAGTATGATTTAATCCTTCATTTTTAAAATAAATTTTTGCACCCCCCAATTTTTTCGTTAAATTTTTAGCAAAAACCAAAGGCGTTGGTCTGCCACTAAAATTGTGCAACAAATCTAAAAATTGTTTTATAAATTCTGGATCTTTTTTTGCTTTTTTATACTCTAAAGCTAGCTCTTGCAGTGCTGGAATAAGCATTTCTGGAACATATGCTCCACCATAAATTCCAAAGTGGGATTTTGAGGATTTCACAGAGCCACCCCCTTTGCGTTTTGTACAAACGTCATAATTTTCTCTGTATGTTCGTGACCATTAACTTCTATACCCCCGGCAACGTCAACGCCGAATGGTCTTACTTGAGAAATTGCTTCTGCAACGTTTTCAGGCTGCAGCCCTCCTGCTAAAAAGATTGGCAAATGAGATGCAATTTCTTTTGCTTTCTCAAATTCAACCATAGGACCTTGTCCTTGTGTTTTTCTATCCAGCAATATGTGATGAACATTGTATTGTTGTAATGCTGGAATTGTATTATCAATGGAAAAATCTTGAGGTAAAGACACAGCTTTTAAAACTTTTACTTTAATCTTGCTAATAAGCGTTGGATTTTCATTACCATGCAATTGAACATAATGAAGTTTTAAATAATGAGCAAGCTCATTTACTTCTTCTGCTGTGGCATCTTGAAAAACACCAACAATATTTGCATGCTTATGAACTCTTTCAATAATTTCCTTTGCAATTAACGGATTAATATATCTATGTGAGTTATTTACAAAATTAAAACCTAAAAAATCAGCCCCGGCAGTAATTGCTGCCTGTGCACTCTCAAACCGACGGATTCCGCAAATTTTTACTTTTGTTTTTCCGTCATCTTTTTTGATCTCATCTGAGTGATGAAATAAATGCATCTACATTCACCTCCTTCATTAGAGTTGTTCCAATCAGTATTCCATTTGCACCGGCTGAAAAATATGAAGCTGCGTCTTTTTGAGTGGAAATACCTGAAAAACCTAACTTTTCGTACTTTACAGGAATTTTTGAAAGAAGTCTAGATGCCCTTGGTACGCTTACTTTAAACGTATTTAAGTCACGGCTGTTTACTGCAATGATTCTTGTTGTTGTTGTCATAGCTTTGTCCAAATCTTCTTTATTTACTATTTCTACAACAGGTTCTATACCCAAAGATTGAGCTAACAAAACAAATTTCTGCAATGTTTTTTCTGGAACGAATCGTGCAATAAAAAGCAACGCATCACTCCCTAGTATTGCTGCCTGATAAATTTGATAAATATCAATAACAAAATCTTTCTGGAGTATTGGAAGTTTTGTTACTTGTTTTACTTTTAAAACAAACTCACGTTTGCCATAAAAAAAATGTTCTTCTGTAATTACAGAAATTGCTGCAACGTTTGCTTTTTTATATGCTTTAGCTTTTGCTAAAAGTGTGTCCTGTGAACCTAAAACTCCAGCAGATGGAGAAGCAAATTTAAGCTCTGCAATAATTGCCTTTTTTGCCTGTTTGATTGCATCATAAAAAGTAGACTCAACAGGCTTTTCCTCTGCTTTATTTTTAAGAATCTCTAAAGAAATTTTTTGTTTTTGTAATTTTATATCTTGTTGTTTTTTAACAATAATTTTTTGGATCATATTATGCATATTTTTGTGTCTCCTTTTGTAAATTTTGTAAAACTGTTAAAGCACTTCTTGAATCTATAGATTTTTTTGCCAATTCAATTCCTTTTTTTATATCTTGAACTTTTCCTGCAACATACAAAGCCATTGCTGCATTTAGTACAACAGTATCTCTGTATACACCTTTTTCTCCTTGTAAAATACACAATATAATTTGTGCATTTGTTTGTGTATCTGCTCCTAGTAATTGTGATTTTAGTGTTTTTGCAAATCCTAATTTTTGCGGATTAAGCGTAAAGCGTTTTATTGTTTTGTCTTCTATTTGATAAATTGTATTTACAGTTCCTAAACTTAACTCATCTAAACATTCTTCATTTGCAATAATACATAATCTTTTATAGCCCAATTTTGCACCAACTTGTGCTAACTTTTTTGCAATTAATTTATTTGGAACACCAATAAGTTGTCTTTTTACTTTTGCAGGATTCGTAAACGGTCCAAGATAATTAAAAATTGTTGAAATGCCAAGCGTTTTCCTAACCATTACAACCTGCTTAAATGAAGCGTGAAAAAGAGGTGCAAATAAAAATACCATGCCTACCTTTTGCAAAACTTCTTGGGCTTGTTCTAAAGAAAGCATAATGTTAATTCCTAATTCCTCCAACACATCCGCACTTCCACAATTGCTGCTTGCTGCTCTATTGCCATGTTTGGCAACTGTTACTCCAACCCCTGCAACAACAAAACTAACAGCAGTTGAAATATTAAATGTATTACTGTTATCTCCCCCTGTTCCACACACATCTATTGCATTGTTTGATCGAACAGTCTGCATTTGTTTTCTCATGCCATTGATAAACCCAACCATTTCATCAACTGTTTCTCCTTTTGTTTTTAAAGCAGTCAACACAGCACTTATTTGCACAGGATTTGCTTCTGCATGAGAAAGCAAAGATACTAATTCCCCAGCTTGTTTGGTTGTTAAATCTCTTTTTTGTACTAATTGATGTAATATATTTTTCATAAATTTTATTTCGAACGAATAAAACTCCTTTCTTGCAAAAAATTTTCTAAAAGTATTTTTCCTGCTTCTGTTGCAAATGATTCCGGATGAAACTGCACTCCTTCAATGGGATACTCTTTGTGTTTTAAACCCATAATTTCATGCGTATAATTAGCCATTGCAGTTATTTCTAGGCAGCTAGGTAAAGAACTTTTTTCAACAACCAAAGAGTGATAACGCATAACAGCAATTTGCTGCGGAACTTTTGCAAAAATGCCTTTGTTGCTGTGGGCAATAACACTTGTTTTTCCATGCATAAGATTTGGTGCTTGTACAACTTTGCCGCCAAAATAATACCCTATGCCTTGCATGCCAAGACAAACGCCCAAAACTGGAACTGTGGTCAGGTTTTCTAAAATATCTGCGCAGACGCCAAAATATGACCTGTCAGCTGGGCTTCCAGGACCAGGAGACAAAATAATTCTGTTGTATTTTTCCTTTAGTATTTCTGGCAAAGATATTTTGTCATTTCTAAAAACATCTAACACAAAACTATCTCCTCTTTCTTCTAGTAACTCACCTATATATTGATAGAGGTTATACGTAAAGGAATCGTAATTATCTATAATTAAAATTTTTAATTTCATTGCTGTAATACCTTTCTCATAGCTTCTAGCTTATTCTGAATTTCTTGATATTCTCCTTCTGCTGTTGAATCCGCAACTACGCCGCTTCCTGCCTGAATAAATCCATAATCTCCGGAAATAAAAATGGTTCGTATTGGTATTGCAAATGTACAATCTCCGTTAAACCCAAAATGTCCAACTGCACCGCCATATGGACCTCGTGGCTTTTTTTCTAATTTTTCAATTATTTTCATTGCTTCAATTTTTGGAGCACCAGTTAGTGTTCCAGCGGGAAAATTACTTGCAAGTGCTGAGAATGCGGTTTCTCTTGAATTAATAAGGCCAACAATTTCACTAGAAATATGCTGCACATGAGAAAAACGTTTTATATCCATAAGACTTCTCACTTTTACACTGCCAAATCTTGCCACCTTACCAATGTCATTTCTGTGCAAATCAACAAGCATTGAATGTTCTGCAATTTCTTTTGGAGTATTTAATAATTGCTTTGCCAACAATTGGTCTTCTTTTTCTGTTTTTCCTCTTTTTATTGTCCCGGCTAAAGGAAAGGTTGCCATTTCCCCATCTCGTAAACCAAATAATAACTCAGGTGATGCCCCAATAATTTTTTTATCACGAAATTTTACATAGTACATAAAGGGAGAAGGATTTATTTTTCTCAGTCTGTCATATAAAACAATCGGGTTTCCTGTAATAGTAAATTCCTGCTGTAATCCAATAACTGTCTGAAATGTATTCCCACGTAAAATTTCTTGTTTTATGTTTGCTACCATTTTCTTATGCTGTTGTTGTGAGGTAGTTTGGGAGAGATGTGTTATAGATACTTTCTTGTTCAATATTCTTGTTTTGAGCAATTTTAGTATTCTATCTAATCTATTTGTATTGTAGTAGAAATAAAATAATTCACCTGTTACTTTGTCAAAAATTACTCCGTCTGTATATACACCAAATAAAAAACTATCAAACAATGAATGTGGCTTTATAGAAAGAGATGGCTCAAAAAAATTTATGGCATTGTACCCCAGGTACCCAACCAATCCTCCTGCATACCCTCTTGAAATCGTTTTTTCAGGCATTAATTGTTCTAAGACTGTATAAGGATTTGCAGCTTTATGTTGTTTGCCATTTATTGCAATTGTCCTATCATTGCCTTTAATAATACTCTGCGGATCAAACCCTAAAATCGCATAACGGGATAACCTGCCTTCTTCTCCTAAAGATTCTAAGAAAAAGCAGTTTTCATATTCCTGATCTATTTGCAAAAACAATGTATATATATCTTCATTATCAGAAGATTTTATATAAATAGGTTTTTGTCCAATTTGTATTTTTTGTATTTTCATAATTTTTTTCACTAAAAAAGCCCTTGCAAAACCACAATCTTTTTGTGATCTTGCAAGGGCCTATGCTGGCGGTGCCACCTTGCTCTGTAGCCTTTAAAACAAAAATCTCTCCAAAGGAGAGATGCCAATGTAATAAGTGCTACCTTATTCTTGGCATGCTCCGAATTCCTCCGACACATGCTGCAGACTTTTCAGTTTCGCCTCTGTGCTCTTATGTATTTGAGCCTATTGCTCCCCGGTTCCAAATTTCCGGATCAATGCAATATGTATATAGTATATCATACCCTAACCATAGATTGTCAAATTAGCTACAAAATCATTAAGAGACAGGACGCTATAACCATGCAGATCGAAGCTGACTAAAAGTACCAGTAAGAATTGCTTCTCTAATTTGCTTTACTAAATTAGTTAAGAAATAAACATTATGGTAGCTGGCGAGTCTATATGCTAATAATTCATTTGCTTTAAATAAATGATGCACATATGCTTTTGTGTAATTGGTACAAGATTTACATGCACAATTATCTGTCATAGGACTATAATCTTTAGCATAAATTTGTCTATTTAAATCTATTCGAAATTTATTTTTAATATTACCAACAGGAGGAGATGCAAAAACAATGCCATAGCGCCCAAATCTGGTTGGGATAACACAATCAAAACTGTCAATTCCCTCTGCAACAATATCAAAAATATCATCTACTTCTCCAATACCAAGTAAATGTTTATATTTGTCTTCGGGCAAATACGGCATAGTATTAAGTAATGCTTTTCTCATTAAATCTTTGCTTTCTCCAACTGCCACTCCGCCAATTGCTAGTGCATCTATATCTTGCTTTGCTACAAACTCTGCAGATTCTTTACGCAAATCCTCAAACACGCTTCCCTGCACAATTCCCAACAGCGCTTGTCCTTTTGTATTGTGTTTGTTGTGATAGGCAATGCAACGCTCAAGCCATTTGTGTGTTCTAATCATTGAACGTTTTGCTTCTTCATGGGTTGATGGATATGGCGGGCAATGATCAAATGCCAAAATTAAATCTGCACCAAGTGCATGCTGAATCTCTATTGATTTTTCCGGAGTAAACGTATGAAAAGACCCATCTAAATGAGACCTAAATCGCACTTTTTCGTCAGAAATTTTAACCAAAGACGGCTCATCTTCTGCGTCTTTTTTAATCTCTTTCGCTGTTCCCCAAGTACTTTTTCTTCCCAAGGAAAAAACTTGGAATCCTCCACTATCTGTTATCGTTGATTTTTTCCAACCCATAAAGGAAGCCAAACCTCCTCCGTTTTGCACAACTTCTTCTCCTGGCCTTAGATGCAAGTGATAGGTATTCCCAAATAACAATTGCACACCAATCTCATCTAAATCTTGCGCACTAAGACTTTTTACAGTTGCCTGCGTACCAACTGGAGTAAAGGTTGGAGTATCAATTTCTCCATGACTTGTGACAAGTTTTCCAACACGCGCCTTGGTAGAGGAATCTCTATGTAAAACAGTAAATTGTAGGTTTTTAGGCATGAAAAAGTAGCAGGGGTGGGGCTCGAACCCACAACCGTAGCCTTATGAAGACTCTGCTCCACCGTTGAGCTACCCTGCCGGATACCTTCAGAGTATACCAAAAAGTTTGCCTCAGAATCAATTTTTAGCTATAATACAAATATGCGCGGGGTAGTGTACGGTGCACGTGAGGCTCATAATCTCACAGGCTAGGCTCAACTCCTAGCCCCGCAACAGATTATTTTTGAAGTCCTAATACTTCTTCTTGGATACTCCTTGGATTACCATTTTTATATAAAGCGACAATTGTTGTAAGTGAAGGAATCATAGTATTGGACTCTTTGTGTACCAAAAACTCTTCTATAGGGTAAGCAATTATTAAATACTTCTTAAATAAAATTGAGGCTAAAATAGCTAATTAAAGAATAAGTTCCACCATTGTTGCCAGATTGGAGCATTTGCTTTTGCAGCTAATACTGTTTGCCTTTGAGAAAGAAGACTTTTATCTATAAAAACTGTTTGTTCTCCTGGCTTTATCATAAAAAGTTTATCTCTTGCCTCTTCTTCAACAAAAAGCGGGCTTGAAACAGCCTGCAACTGCTGCTTTAATTTTTTATTCTTATTTTGCGCCTGTATTAGTTCTTGTTGACTCTGTGAAATAAGACTCCTTTTTTGCCAAAGTTCATAGATAGAACTAATGGAATGAACAATAGAAAGGGTTGCTACAACAATGATTGTGAAAAAAATAATTCTTTTCATTGACTTCTACGCACACTAGTGGTATTATAGGCTTTATAATTATGAAACCAATAAAACTTCGGGACGCCCATAATGAATTTAAAAACTTTTTAAAAACCAAAAACCGATCAACTGCAACCATTGTAGCATACGGAAAAGATATTGATCAGCTTGTCTCCTTTTTGGAAAATTTACCAAAAGAGCATGTTCACGACATAACAAAAGATGATATTGAAGCATTCTTAGGCAAATTAACCAAAGAAGGATATACACCAAAATCTATTTCTCGAAAAATCAATTCAACCAGAACTTTTTACAGATTTTTAAAAACAAATGAAAATGTTACAGAAGATCCTTCCCTTTTGGTTGCACATCCACAATATCAGTTAGGTGCACCACGAATTTTAACTCCCACAGAATATAGGGCTTTGCGAGATGCAGCAAGAAATGATGCACGTATGTATGCAGTTATCCAATTACTTCTCCAAACAGGAATTAGAATTGGAGAATTAGCAGAATTAAGACTTTCTGACATGACACCGGAAGGACTAAAAATTCGACCTTTTGAAAAACATGAAGAAAGATTAGTTCCATTAAATCAATCTGCAAAAGAAGCATTAGAAAGATACTTAAAAATAAGACCACAAGTAAAAGATGACCATATTTTTGTTACAAAATCTGGCAGACCTTTCTTAATTAGAAACATTAGAACAGCGGTTGAAAGATACTTTAGATTAGCAGAAATTAAAGGTGCAAAAGTAAACGATCTTAGACACACCTTTATTGCCCATCACTTAAAACATGGTGTCTCTTTGGTTATGCTTTGCAAAATTGTAGGACATAAAAGACTTTCTACAACTGAGAGATATTTGGAATACATTAAAGATAGAGCAAAAGAAAACTCCCACTTAACAGAGCTCTAATTCCTATCCTGGAAGAACAATTCTTGTAAAATTTTCTGCGTGCTTATACCCCTTTGATTTACCAAAGGTTTCTGATCTTTGAGTAATCCGTTTTAATACTTCGTCAAAATCATCAAATTGGCTTGTATGAGCTCTTAGTGCCTCAACTTTTTTAGTAAAAGTAGAACTTATATCGACCAAATATTCAGGTGTTGTAAAGTTAACAAACAACAATTCTTTTACCTTCCAAGGCTCTAGTCCTTCTGCCTCATGGTGTGGAAATGTAAGTCTATCGCGAGCCATTGGAAAAACAGCATCCATAACAGCCAAACCAATATTTCTATGATCGGT
>DASVYQ010000082.1:0-2477 GCA_036392095.1 Patescibacteria group bacterium | reverse complement strand
TTTTCTGACAAAACTTTAGAGACTGCAGATTGCTCTTTTTGATCAAGAAGGGGATAGGAAAGTTGAATCATTTTCATTCGTATTTTAGCAATCTTCAAATTTTTTTGAAAGAAGCAAAATAAGCATTGTAATTTTTACATTTATACGATATCTTTTCCTTATGAAGATTGTCATTCCAATGGCAGGGCGAGGGTCTCGATTTACGGCAAATGCGCATGAAAATCCGGAATTTTTAAACCCTAAACCTTTTATTTCTGTTTTAGGACAACCAATGATTATATGGGCACTAAAATCCTTGCCTTTTGTTGACTTACCCCAAAGACCTGCCAAAACAAAATTTATAGTTACTGCCAAAGATTTAATTTTTATATCCCTTAAAGATCAAGAAGAAAAGTTTACAATTACAAAAAAATTAAAAAATATTTTTGGAGAAGAAATTACGGTAATTTTAATACCTAAAGTGACAAGAGGAGCAGCAGAAACTGCATTGATTGCAAAACCATATGTAAAGCCTGATGAAGAACTTATTGTTTCTGATTCAGACCATTATTTTGATGGAACTGCTTTATACAATGAGATTATAAAAAAAGATGCAAAAGTAAAAGGTATTATCCCGGTTTTTAAACCTATGGATAAAGATCCAAAGTGGAGTTTTTCTTTAGTAGAAAAAGGAAATATAATTTCTCAAGTTGGAGAAAAAGATGCATCTTTGGCAGAAAAAGGAGCATATGCAAATATTGGTGGATACTATTTCGCTCATGCAAAACTATTTTTTAGTGAGGTAGAAGAAATGATTAAAGAAAATGCATTATATGGTGAAGAAGGGAAAAAAGAATTCTATGTTGCTCCTGTTTTTGAGAGATTAATTAAAAAAGGACACACAATTCTTGCTGCTATTACTCCAAAAGTTTGGGGACTTGGAACGCCAAAAGATCTTGCTTATTTTGAGGAGAACTTTACATGAATATAATTGCACATAGAGGAAATTTTAAACCTGAAGGACCAATTCCAACAATTAACTTTTTTGATATACCAGAAAATTCCTTAGAAAGCTTTAAAAATGCATTACAAAACGGATTTGGAATAGAAACAGATGTAAGGCAAACTGAAGACAATGAATTTGTGTTACTGCATGATGAAAATCTTTTAAAATTTTCCAAAAATAATTTAGAAGTTTCACAACTGACTTTAAAAGAAATTAAAACTCAACTAAATGGAAAATTTTCTGTTTCTTCTCTTGATGATTTAGCAAGTTTAGCAAGAAAATATACTATTACCAATGAAAGACCATTTATTGCATTTCAAATTAAACCAGGAAGTAATTTTGAAGCAGGTTTTGCAGTCGCCTCTATACTTGAAGCATATAAATTAACAAATTGTATTATTTTTGATACAACGATAGATGTTGCAGAAAAGCTAAGACAGCAATTCCCTTGGCTTAATTTATCTGTTTCTTTGGGAGAAAAAAACTATAGTCCAACAATATATACCCCAGAAGAAGTTTTTTCTGATAGATTTAGTACTGTATATAATTGTGTTTGGGCAGATGAATGGAAAGAAGAGAGAAGTATTTATAATCAAGATATGTTTAAAAAAATAAAAAATTACTATTCTCGACTTGATGTAATTTCGCCAGAACTACATATATTAGAAAATCACCCTCTATCTAAGGATGTAAATAAAGCTCAATCTTTATGGAAAGAAATTATTTCTTGGAACGTAGCTGATGGAATTTGTACTGATTACCCATCATTGCTACAATCAATAATACATGCCTAAGAAAAAACAACAACAAAAATTCCCTTTCTATAAAAAATTCCTAAATGAAATTATTGTTGGATTAATTACTTTAGTTTCTCTTGGGAGTATAATTTTTCTTTATTTTTCCTATGAAGATTTTAATACATTTTATTTGTTCCAAGACTCAAAAGAGGCAGCAGCCATGCTTAAAATTCCAGAATTTGCAAGGCATTTAGGAACCTACTATTTAGTAGAGCCATTTTATAAAGTTTTTGGATATAATCCTGTTGGATATTATATATTTATTTTAATTTGTGCAGTTATTACATCGATTTTGTTTTATAGATTTCTTGTTGTATTAACAAAACAGAAAACTCTTTCCTTTTTAAGCTCAATAATTTTTGCTTCATCTTATTATGGAGTTGAAGCATATTATTGGAACATGACAAGTGGATTTGAAACTGCATTATCTTCTGCTATTTTGTTTATTGTTCTACTCTTCCTTTTAGAATATTTACAAAATAAAAAAAAATTATATTTAATTTTTGCAATTTTTGTTTACCCGATTTTTGCATTTCTTTTTAAAGCAAAAGCATTTATTGCAATTCTAGAAATATTTATATTATTTGCTTTATTTGTTGACAAGAAAACAGTTAAGCAAAAAATATTGTCCTTGTCTCCATTTGTATTATTTACAGGATTCATTTTTTGGTCAAATCTTACCGGAGGAGGAAATA
>DASVYQ010000081.1:0-3304 GCA_036392095.1 Patescibacteria group bacterium | reverse complement strand
TGCGAACTCCAAAGGTCGCTTGAGTATATGCCAACAGATCAGTATGAATTTATGTTTCTTGATTCTGAGCCTGATATACGATTTGCAGAAGTAGTCAGATTTTTCGACAATCTCAAGCGTGGGGGCTACTTACTTATTCATGATCTACCAAGAGACTTAACGCAAGGAAATATCAATCCAGACCATCCAGAAATTAAATCCTGGCCTTTTGGTGATTTGCCATATCAGATAAAACAATGGGTAAAAGAAGATAGGCTCAGACCAATACATTTCCCAAATCCAAGAGGATTATTTGGATTTTATAAGCCTATGGAGGAGGATCTGAAATGGGTATGAAACAACATATAACAATTGAACAACTAAATGAACTCTCTGAAAAAGGAAAAGAGAGATTACAGTATTGGTATGCTGCTAGCAAATACCCTAAAACAGTAAAAGTAAAACTCCCTGAAGGATTTACAATAACTACTTATAAAGAAGAATTATGGAAAAGAAAAAAACTTCCTCTTCTTTCTATTGGTCAAATGATTGAGTTTTTAGAAGAGAAACATGAACTCAGAAGAAGCCATTGGGAGAATACTAAATTTATTAAACCATCTTCGACAACTCAAATTTCATGGACGCATGAATCATCCATTAACTCACATGATATTTGTGATAATCTCTGGGAGTCCGCAAAGGAAGAATTAGAAAAATGATAGACTTATCAGCAATACAATATAGACAATACAATGAGAGGGATTTGGAGCATCCTGCCCTTATTGAATTTATTGTGTCCCATTCTGATATAAAAACTGTACTTGATGTCGGAGCACACTACTCCTGGTATGAATATGCACAGGAAGTAAAAACTCTTATCCCAAACTATGATGGTGTAGATATTCTTCCAGATCCTAAAACAGAAGCTATAATAGATAAATACTGGCAGAAGAATGTTTTAGACATGGATGGGAAGTATGACCTCGTTTTTAGTATTTCATCTATTGAACACTCAGGAATAAGTACATACAAGTCAGATAACTATAGAGCAGAACGTATGAGAGTATTCAAGAAGATAGTTGATCTATCCAAAAAGTATATCTTCATTACATTTCCCTATGGCAAAGAAGCACTTCATGAAGGTGAATTTGCCAATGTAACAAAAGAAGACTTAACTAACTTTATCAATATGGTTCACCCAGGAAAATATGAATATCACTTCTATTTCTCAGAATCTCCATTCGTAGATCATATTCCATATACAGAGGTTGATTTAGAGTTTGCAAGTAATGTGGAATATAAGAGAGAATTAGGTACTAGATGTGTTTGCTTTTTAAGCATTGAATTATGAAAACATTAATTACTGGAGTAGCAGGATTTGTAGGATCTCATTTAGCAGACTACCTCATAGAACAAGGATATGAGGTAGTAGGCATAGATAACTTTATGACTGGGGACAAATCAAATATAAATCCACAAGTAAAATTCTATGAAGAGGATATTTGTAATTTATCAAAAATAAAAAATATTATGGAAGATGAAAAACCAGACTGGGTCTTCCATGAAGCTGCAAATGCACGAACTCAAGTAAGTGTTGATGAGCCAATGCTAAATCATGAAATAAATATAACAGGAACATTGAATGTATTGCTTGCATCAAGAGATTCAGGAGTAAGAAAGGTTATGTTTGCTTCCTCTTGTATTCTTTATTCTCCCAACACTCCTTATTATGTTTCAAAGCTCGCAGGAGAAGAATACATGAATGTGTTTCGTAAGATTTATAATCTTCCTACAGTAAATTTGAGATATTCTAATGTATATGGATCACTGAGACAATCAGAAAAAGGTAATTCTATTAATGCACTTGCTTCATTACATAAGTCAAAAAGAGATACTGGAAGAATTTGGATTACTGGAGATGGAACTCAAGAAAGAGATTGGAGCCATGTTAAAGATATTTGTAGAGCAAATCTCATGGCAGCAGAAAGTGAATTTACTGGAACAGTTGATATTTGCACAGGAATTCATGTAAGTATGAATGAGATAGCAAAACATTTTGATTGCCCCATAGATTATGTTGAAGGAAGACCTGGAGATCAACAGCATCTAGGGTTTCAAGATCCTCAACCAGCATTTCAAGCATTTGGATATAAATATGAAATACCATTGACTAGAGATAGTCTTGAACCCTATTTATGAGTAAAGCAATTGTCATCCCATTTTACAGATACCACCCTCGCATTGGAGAGTATTATAAAGTATATTTTGAAACATTATTAAATGGATTAAAAATATGGGGTGATGAATTTGACAAATTATATCTTATTGACCAAGAATGGGGATTCACACAAAATGATAGAGATAAATTACAGAATATAAAACCAGATAGTGAAATTTTGGTTTCTCCTGTTACGGGACATCATTGGGAACAGTTCAAATGGGCTATACCACAAATAAAAGAAGACACAATTCTTTTTCTTGATAATGATGTTGTTATTTGGAAAAAAGGAGTTATTGATAATTGGTTCAAAAGAGCAGAAAATTCTGGTATAGTATCTGCTTTTGATGGATCTGGAGGTCTTAAAAATATAGTTCACGAAAATTTTAAATCAATGAAAATAATGGATGCGACTCGTATGGGTTCGTATTATTTTATTCTTCATAAAGATATTTTTGATAAAATACCAGATTTTGATTTTTCTCCTATCACATATCCTATTGGAACATATATTAAAGAGCTTGATTACACTACTCAAGAAGGAGATTGGTCAGATTCATTTGGACTATTTACTATTAAACTTTTAGCATTAAATCCCACAATAAATGTTATTATTGATGATAGAAGTTCAATATCTCTATCCAAAGATGGAATTATAAAAACTACAGAAGAACCTCTCCAGTTGGGATATTATCATGTAAGAAACGGGAATCTCCCTGTTTATACACTTGCTTCTAAGGCAAGTCCAGAACATTACCAAGACTATACGAGAACTTTACAAATAACTCCCTTTACTGAATTTACTAGACTTTTTGCTTGGTTTGATATTTTAACAAATCATAAATGGGGAGAAATTGATTCTGTTTTAATGGATTTAGGAATAGGAATAAATGAATGGAAATCATATGTAGAGGAGGTTAAAAAATATCATGGCTATGACTAGATCAGTATTAGTATCAGCAGGAGGAGATCCTCTGCTTACCATGCTCGTATACAAATTATTCAAAAGATATTGGTATGAGGAAGTAGATAAGATGTATATTTGTTTCAATACAGAAATGAAAAGAGATTTCCTCCCAGAACTTTTTACGAAACTATCAAAAGATA
>DASVYQ010000080.1:0-3062 GCA_036392095.1 Patescibacteria group bacterium | reverse complement strand
ATACTCATACATTGGATAAAGTAAGCATGGACTGGCTTTCAAAAAATAGAGATACCAAAACACCTGTCCAGTCAGATTGGTTTACGTTAAAAAGAATTCACACCTACGAACAATTTTATTCAATTGATGGTCTTATCCCTTCTGTTATAAGAATAAATTCCTATGTTTATTTAAGTGTTTCAAATTTAACAACAGGACAAGTTATTATCTATGCAAACGGTGCACCACTGTACTACAAATATGATTTTAATTTCTTAAACAACAATAAAAATTTGATTTACAACAATGGAGGTTCAAAAATTTACAGATGAAAATATTAAAAGTAGTCGATTTGGGATATGAAAGTGGAGGAACAGAAATTGGTGTCACGGAATTAAAAAAGGAGTTAGAAAAAAGAGGACACACGGTTAAAATATTAGCTAGTGACATATACAAGGGAGAAAAATCAGAAAGGTTTAATGACTTTGAGTTTAAATCAATTAAGTCAAACCATCTATTAAAGTTTGTATATAATTTATTTAACCCTTATTCTTATTTTAAGTTTAAAAGGATTCTCAATGAATATAAACCAGATGTGGTTCATCTACATACGATGGAACACAGTTCTCCCTCTATATTATTCCTTTTAAAGAAGATTCCAACTGTTTTAACCGTTCATGGTCCTGAAGTTTTTATGAAATCTTTGTCACTATGGACTTTACTTCCTGCACATTTTAAGAACGGAGAGTTTGAATATAAAAATTCAAATCGAATAGGAAAGCTCCACTATTTCTATCACACTTACATTCAAAGGTATATTTATAAAGTTGGACTTAAGAATGTTGACTTGTTTATTGGAATAAGCAACTTTATTACGGAATTAACTGATAAAGAATATTCACCAGTGATTAAAATAGATAATTTTATAAAACTTTTAAAGTATAAAAAAGTTGAAAGGAATTTTAATTTACTTTTTTTAGGAAGAGTGGAAAAAGTTAAAGGAGTTGAACAATTAATAAAAGCCTTACCAGAAATAATTAATAAATTTCCTCAAACAAAACTTACCGTTGTTGGAACAGGAGGATATTATAAAGAATTACAATCGCTAATTAAATCACTTAATCTTAAAAAATATGTCACTTTAGTTGGAAAAATTGATCATTCCAAAATAGAAAAATTCTATCACAATTCAAGCATCGTAATTTTCCCTTCGATTTGGCCTGAAGCATTTGGGAAAGTCGGTGTAGAAGCAATGAGTACGGGAAGACCAGTAATCGCTACAAACGTTGGAGGAATTCCTCAATGGGTTGATAATGGTAAGACAGGTTTTTTGATTTCCCCAAACAACTCAGCTGAAATCGCAGAAAAAACTATAAAATTATTTTCCAACGAAAGTTTATTAAAAAAATTTGGAACTCAGGCTCGAATAAAATCAAAAAATTACACTGTAGAAAAACACGTAACAGAATTAGAAAAAGCTTATAAATTTGCTATTAAAAACAATAACTCATGAAAAACATTTACCTAAATTACAAAGGCTACTATATAAAGGATGATTTAAAATCATTACTCTTATATTATGACTTTTTTAGTCAAGGACTATCTTTACCAAAACAAATCAGTCACTCGTTTATCCAAAAAAGTTTACATAGAACTTTAAGGTTATTAATCATTATTCTGTATATAACTAAAATTTATTTACTCGTATATAAAAGAGTAAACCTAGAAGATGATGCAATCATTATAATTCAGGGGAAAGGAACATGGGGGAGTACAATTAAGTTAGTAGAAAAGAATAATGAATATAAAATTCTGAAAAAAGTAAGAAACAAAAAATTATTTTTAAAAGAAAAAATGTTTTATGACACCTATAAAAACACTGGAACAAAAATTAGATTACCTGAGTGTAAATTCCTTAGTAAAAATATTATTGAAATGAATTTCTTAAAATTGAAAAGCTTCCAAAGACGGACAATTGATGGAACTTTTAATTTTAAAAAGTCTGTTATGTATTATAAGGACATTAGAAACGAACTTGAAAAATTCTATAAGAATAAAAGAACTCTTATTCATGGAGACCTATTCCTTCCCAATATTTATATAGATAATAATGAATATTATTTAATCGATTTTACAGAATCTCATAATGAAACTTTTCAATATGACCTCTATGTATTATTGTTTTCAATCTTATGTTCTTACGGTATTATTAAACTTAATGAAAAAACAATTAAAAACTCTACAGTTAATGGTGAATCCACACTTAATCTATTAAAAATAAATATTAATGACTTACTTTCCGTAGAGAAAAAATTTATTGACTATAGAGAAAAGAGATTTCCTGGTGTCTACTACTCCTAATACAGACACTCTCCTATTAAAGAATCATTTATAGTATACTACTGGTAGGTTTTATGAAAAAAGTATTTCTTTCATTATTTTTCGTTTGTTTTCTCGTAATCGCAGCTTTTGCATTCAAAGAACGAGAAGGAATTATTATTACAACTAAAGACTTATTAGGCGTCAAACCACAACAATACTACGGCACCACAGTTGACATGAGTCAAATTCTCCCAGAATCCAAACATTATGTGCTAAATAACAAAGGAGAGGATTTGATAGACATTGCGTCACGACTGGGAATGAATACACTGCGCATTACTAATATTAATAGCACTACTGATACTCTTTCATCATCATATACTCATGCACAATGGCAAGAAGTATTAGACAAAATGAAAAAGAAAAATATGTATGCGATTATCCTTATAGAAGCAAATGCGAAAGACACAAAATTTAATAGAGTAACACTTGATGATTATTACATTAATTTTGTTAAAAATTATATTGCCACTCCAAAAGCTTGTGCCTTTTCTAATGTTTTGGGAGTAGATATAGCAAACGAACCACTTCTTAACGAGAGTAATTTGGCAAAAATGAAAGAAGCAGCAACTATTGTAAAATCAACTTGCCCCAGTACAAAAATAACAATAGGCAGCTGGAGAACAGACAGCGGTCAAAAAGATTCATCAGGGCAACCAATATTCTACTGGCACGATCCAAAAGAAGTTCGTCAGATAGAA
>DASVYQ010000079.1:0-2194 GCA_036392095.1 Patescibacteria group bacterium | reverse complement strand
ATAGCTTAATAAGCGACATAGATTTTGAAGAAATTCCGGAATTGATAGAGGAATTGAAGAAGGTTAAAGATTCGCTGAGTAAATCCCATTTGCTATACGAGAAATATTCTAAGAAGCATGGGTCAAGAATTTTCCTAGATGTAAGCGATAAGAATATTTTGCAAATTGAGACATATTTGGCAGAAGCTAAGAAGATTAAATCATTTTTATGGCAATTCACAAAAAAGGCTCAAATTAACGATCTAAACCAAAAGTTAGATTATGCTTTTCCAGCTTCTACGATTAAAAACCCTCACTCATTGATTCCAAAAATTGAATCAGAGTATTTACTCTATAAGGAAATTGAAAAGATAAAGATAGAGTTAGATTTAAATAAGAAAGCCATTACTAAACTGTTGAATATAGATAAATTAGAAAGTGTTTTTTCAAATGATAAATATAACGAGTTAATGGAGACTCTCGAAAAAACAATAAAGGAATTAAGTTCTCTAGCTGGATTAATAGATCAAACCAAAATTTTAGAGATATGCAAGTCAATTACAACAAAGAAGTCACGAAACATAAAAGATACAATGCTTACCTATATTGAAGCTTCAAATTTCATAAATATCACGCAAGAAATTGCACATTTACGGGATGATCTTGGATTTGAACAAGAAGAGGTTGAGGTAGATGAAGAAAATCTCTTAGAAAATGTGAAGTTTTATGAAGAGCTTGTCGAGCTGACAGCTTTTATAAGTGATAAAACAGAATTATTAAAGGAATTGAATTCAATAAGTCAAAGTCTTCCATTAACCCTGAAAAAACTATCAATTAATCCAGAAAATCTAGAAACAGTTAGAGACTCTCTTCTGTCAAAGGTTGAAGCAAGAAGGATAGAAGATTTGACGGAATATCTGACTAATCTAGAAGAGATCAGCACATTTTTTGGTAAAATGCCCTCTTCGCAATATCTAGGTGATAGAGAGCACTTGCAAAATAGATTAATTACAAACATGACATCTATTTTAGACGCAAAGGCGATAACTTTTAGAATTACACACAAAGCAGATGCAGAAGAAATAAGAAAGTTAATAAGAAAAAAGAGTAAAATCCCTAAGCATTACCTTAGAACGCTTATAGAAGCGTTTCCTTGCTTGATCGTAAATATTCGAGAATTAGGTGAATATATTCCCCTAGAACCAGAATTATTTGATGTTGTTATCATTGATGAGGCATCACAAGTGAGCATTGCGCAGGCATTTCCAGCATTACTACGTGCAAAAAAAGTAGTTGTCCTTGGAGATACGAGGCAGTTTAGTAATGTCAAAACAGCACAAGCAAGTATTCCAACTAATAATGAAGCCTTCAGCTTGGTAAAGGAATCATATAGCAGTGATATTAAGCAGCTCGATTTCGAGAAAAAAGAGGCTATTAAAGACAAAATTAACAGTTTCAATATTAAGAACTCAATTCTTGAGTTTATGAAGTTTATTGTTAATTATGAAACCATGCTATTAAAACACTTTCGTAGTTATCCTGAGTTAATATCCTATTCAAAAGAGTTTCATTATGGTGGACGGTTACAGGTAATGAAAGTTCGTGCTAAGCATATTGATGATGTAGTTAAATTCGTACAAGTGGAGCCGTGTGATTTTCCTACTATCCCTAGCGGTACAACAGCAAGAATCGTAGAAAATGCTAATGAAAATGAGGCAAATTATATTATTTCTGAATTAGAGAAATTGATTAAAAACGAAAGTACAGCTACTGTTGGAATTATTTCTCCATTTAGAAATCAGATTAAATACATTAACGACCTTCTGCAAAAATCCACTCACCTTAGAGATTTTGAAAATAAGCTAAAACTGAAAGTAATGACCTTTGATACCTGTCAAGGAGAGGAGCGAGACATTATCTATTATTCAATGGTGGAAAATGATAAAAACAAAGCTCGTTTAAATACGATATTCCCCTCAGCGCTTAGTGGTGACGAAGAAGAAGGTAAGTTGAGAGTGCAAAGGCTAAACGTTGGTTTTAGTCGTGCAAAAGAGTGTGTCGTATTTGTCACAAGTAAAAAAATTGAAGATTTTAGTTCACAAATTGGAATAGCAATAAGACATTTCAAAGAGCAATTAGAAGAAGGTCTTAAGCTACCTTCACCAGATGAAACAGAATCAGAAAGAGAAAAAATGCTTCTTGGTTTAATAAAACA
>DASVYQ010000078.1:0-1974 GCA_036392095.1 Patescibacteria group bacterium | reverse complement strand
AAAATTGGCAAAAGAGGAAAAGCACAATCTTTGGTAGAAGGTTTTGATAGAGCAAAAAATGACATTTTTGTCATGATAGATGCAGATTTACAATATCCTCCTGAGGCTATTCCATTAATGTTGGAAAAAATAGAAAAAGGTGCAGACCTTGTTGTTGCGAAAAGAAACCAATATAAAACTTCAAAAATAAGGTCATTTGTTAGCAATTCTTTTAGAGCCCTTTTTGCAAAAGTGCTTTTTGGAATGAATTATGATGTGCAGGCAGGGTTAAAAGCATTTAAAAAAGAAGTATATGCAGTTGCACAATTTACTCCAACAGCAGGTTGGGCTTTTGATTTAGAATTTTTACATAGAGCAACTCAAGCTGGATTTAAAATAGAAAATCATGATATTGTTTTTGAAAAGAGATTAAATGGAAAATCCAAAATTTCGTTTGTTCAGGCAAGTCTAGAAATAGGCGCAAATGCTTTAGCTGTAAGATTGAAACCAATTTATCCGCTGCATATTCCCCCAGAAGAAAAGGGATCCATGCGTGGAGCAGGAATAGGATTCAAAAGAAAAAAATATATAACTCATACAACACTGCACCATTCTCATTCTGCTATTAGAACATTTTTAGCAACACAAAAAGTATTTATTTTGTCTCTCTTAACAATTTTTCTTATTGGTTTAGTATTAAGACCTTTGTTGGCACTTGGAATATTAATTGCAGTTTTAAGTTTTATTTACTTTTTAGATGTTGTTTTTAATTTATATTTAATTCTTAAAAGTTTACATTTTCCTCAAGAGATATCTTCAACAGAAGAAGAATTAAAAAATATAAAAGAAACAGATTTGCCGATATATAGCATTTTGTGTCCATTGTACAAAGAAGCTCATGTTATTCCTCACTTTTTAAAATCTATTTCAAAGCTTGATTATCCACAAGACAAGTTAGATGTTATGTTGCTTTTGGAAGAAGATGACAAGGCAAGTATAGAAGCTGTTAAACAAATGGATTTACCAAAATATGTACGCATGGTGGTTGTTCCACATTCTATGCCAAAAACAAAGCCTAAGGCATGCAATTATGGTCTTTCTCATGCAAAAGGAGATTACTTAGTCATTTATGATGCCGAAGATATGCCTGACCCACAGCAGCTTAAAAAAGCATATTTAGCATTTCAAAAAGTAAATAAAAATGTTATTTGTCTTCAGGCAAAATTAAACTATTACAATCCACACCAAAACTTATTAACTAGGTTTTTTACCGCCGAATATTCTTTGTGGTTTGATGTAACACTTACGGGTTTGCAATCAATTAATACCAGTTTGCCTCTTGGTGGAACTTCAAACCATTTTAGAACTAATGACCTAAAAAAATTAGAGGGATGGGATCCTTTTAACGTTACAGAAGACGCAGATTTGGGGATTAGGCTTTTTAAACGTGGATACCAAACCGCTATGATTGATTCAACAACTTTAGAAGAAGCAAACAGTAGACTTGGCAATTGGGTAAGACAAAGAAGCAGATGGATTAAAGGGTACATGCAGACATATCTTGTGCATACAAGAGAGCAATTTGGTTTTAAACATACAAAAGGATTTCATTCTCTTATTTTCCATTTAACAATTGGTGGAAAGATTGCATTTATTTTAATTAATCCAATCCTTTGGCTTGCAACTATTGCCTACTTTACCATGTATGCAATTGTTGGTCCAACAATAGAGTCCTTATACCCATCTATTATTTTTTACATGGCCGCATCTTCTTTGGTTTTTGGAAATTTCTTATTTCTTTACTATTACATGGTTGGATTGGCAAAACGTGAACAATGGAATTTAGTTAAATTTGTTTTCTTAGTTCCATTGTATTGGATAGCAATATCTTGGGCAGGATTTATTGCTTTATATCAATTAATTCTTAAACCCCATTATTGGGAAAAAACAATCCACGGTCTTCATTTAAATAAAAAGCAAAATAAAATCTTGGCC
>DASVYQ010000077.1:0-1520 GCA_036392095.1 Patescibacteria group bacterium | reverse complement strand
TGGCTTTGTAATAATTGTCATTACTTAGTACATCATTATACAGAAGAACAAAAAAAATTAAGAATTATTATTGGAAGATAAATGGTGGTTGGAGCCAAAAAGCGAGGCGTCAGGTTGTGGACCTGAAGACAGCGGGAGCATTACCCGTCAGCCACCCCAAGATTAACAATCAGCATAATTTACATTCATTTCCAAAACAAAAATCTGTTTTATTTTGTATATTTCTCGGAATGGTTTTTAATCCATACAGAAATTTTTTCAATAGGTAGGTGCTTGTTATCCACGTTTATACTAAATTCTACTTCTTCTTCATGATAGTTTTTAAGTATATATCCGTTCATTTTAAGAAATATTCCTGCAGAGGACAATGCTGTCCTTTTATTTCCGTCTACAAATGGATAATTCTTAAGGAGTGATTGCAATAAAGCAGCTGCTTTATCATATATATTTTTATAGAGATCCACTCCATCAAATGTTGCCATCGGACGAGTTACTGCAGATTCAATTAGATTAATATCCCGTATACCCTTAGAACCACCAAATCTTTTTTACCATTTGGTCATGAATTGCTAGAACTTGTTGGGAAGTTAAGTATTTCACCGGTGTGCAAGCTGCTCAAAGACACCTTTATGATCTTCTATAAACTCGTCAACCATTTTCATAAATTTAGCATCAACACCTCCTACTGGCTTCTCAAGAGATTTAATCTCAACCTGAACTTTTTCTCCAACTTTAATATTTTTTTCGTTAAGGATATTTTTAGGGATAACAACACCCACAGAATTTCCAATTTGAATAGTTTGCTGTATCATACTATAACAATAGTATAACGTTAAAACTAATCTATCAAGAGGTTATTTTTTGTAGTAAAAAGCAATCATATTTGAAGAGTAAAAAAATTACAAGATCTTCAAGGCTTCCAGCACTTGATTTTTATGCTTATTTACCTTCTTTTATGTTATACTTTTTAAATGAATAATTCTCTCAAAAATATCATAATCCGTAAAGAAAACGCAGCAGATTATAAAGAAATTGATAATATTACACGTAAAGCTTTTGATAAATCTGGAGAATTAGTTGCTGAATTAGTAAATAACATCCGCAATTCACCAAATTATATACCAGTACTCTCTTTAGTTGCAGATAAAAATGGGGAAATTGTTGGGCATATAATGCTTAGCCATCTCAATTTAGATGATAATGGAACTTTATATAAAATTATTACACTTTCTCCTCTATCCGTGGAGCCTATGTTTCAAAAAAAGGGAATCGGGTCTTCCTTAATAAAAACAGTTATAAAAAAGGCGGATGAGTTAGAAGAGCCTCTTATTATGCTTGAAGGAAATCCAAGTTATTATTCGCGTTTTGGGTTTAAACCAGGAAAAGAATTTGGTATCAGTATTGCTTTACCTCATTGGGCTCCCGAAGCTGCTATGATTTTACCTTTAAGTAAGTATAATCAAGCTATTAAAGGTAAAATCATCTATCCTCCTTATTTTGATAAAGTCAATACACCTACT
>DASVYQ010000076.1:0-9075 GCA_036392095.1 Patescibacteria group bacterium | reverse complement strand
GCTTCTCGTGCTTTTGCCAGAGCTTAATCCCGAGTAAAAACCACAACCTGCTTGCCTTCTGAGTCCAAGACTCTGATTTGGGCAGCCGATATTTGGTTATTAACCCTGTACTGTTTTCCTGTATGATTGTTAAACCTTTTTATCAATGTCGTTAATTAATGAATCTAAAAATATGTCTAAATCTTGAGAACCTAAGTCGTTTCCTTCTCTAGTTCTCACTGAAAGAGCGTTTGAAGCTACTTCCTTATCCCCTATTATACCCATAAATGGTACTTTTTGTAAAGTATGGTTACGTATTTTAGCTTGAAGGCGCTCTGCCGACTCATCTACCACTACCCGAATACCCCTAGATTTTAGCTTTTCAGCAACTTTTTTTGCATGTTCATTGTGCCTATCTGCAATTGGCAACAAGGCTACCTGAACTGGGGAGAGCCATAACGGGAATTTTCCAATAAAATGCTCAGTTAAAATTCCAATAAACCGCTCAAATGATCCGTAAATTGCTTTATGAATGGCTACAGGTTGTCTTTCTCCACCATCAGAATCAGAATATTTTAACTTAAAATTTTTTGGTTGCTGAAAATCTAATTGTATTGTGCCGGTTTGCCATTCTCTGCCTAATGAATCTTTCATTAAGATATCAATTTTTGGGCCATAAAATGCTCCTTCTCCTGGAGCATCAAAAAACTCATTGCCACTTTCTACTAATGCCTCTTTTAATTTTTTTTCTGCAATATCCCAGTCGTTTTGGTCTCCCATAAACTTTTCAGGTCTAGTTCCAAATCTTAATCTATATTGCAAATTAAATGGCTTATAAAATATTGAAATCATTTCCATAAGCTCTTTAATTTCTTGTCCCACCGACTCGAGTGCAAGAAATGTATGAGAATCATCCTGATGAAATTCTCTTGCTCTAAAAAGTCCGTTTAAAGTTCCAGAAAGCTCAAATCTATGCAGTGCTGTTGTTTCGGAAAGTCGCATTGGTAGACTTCTATAGCTTCTGGTTTTTAAGCTAAAAACAGTCATTGCGTTTGGACAATTCATTGGTTTAATTCCAAAGACTTCGGTCCCTTCATATATATTCTCTGAATCATCTCTGAGAAAACTCATAGGAGAAATAAACATATCTTCTCTATAATGTTGCCAATGTCCTGAAGTTTCGTATAATTCTTTTTTATTTAAAATTGGCGTCATTATCTCTTGATATCCAAATTTTTTGTGGACTTCTCTTGAAAAAGATAAAAGCTCGTTAAAAATAATCATTCCATTTGGTAACCAATATGGCATACCTGGTGCACTATCTACAAAAATAAATAATTCTTGTTCTCTTCCTAATTTTTTGTGATCTCGTTTTTCTGCTTCTTCTAATTGATGCAAATATGCTTCTAATTCTTCTTTACTAAAAAAAAGTGTTCCATAGATTCTTGTGAGCATAGGATTTTTCTCGCTTCCTCTCCAATATGCTCCGGCAATTTTTAATAGCTTAAAGTATTTTAAGTCTTCTTTTGGATTTTCTGAATGTCCTCCACGGCAAAGATCGGTAAAATTTCCCGAAGTATATAAAGTAATTGGTTCTCCTTTTTTAACAATTTCTTCAATAAGCTCTAACTTATATGGATTATTTTTGTATATTTCTCTTGCTTCTTGTTCTGATACTTCTTTTTTCTCAAATCCGCTCCAGGATTTAACCAATTCATGCATTTTTTGTTCAATTTTTGAAAAATCTTCTTCTGAGATTTTTTCACTTCCATAATCTGCATCGTAATAAAACCCGTTTTCAATAGCAGGACCAATGGCAATTTTTGTATTTGGCCATAATTCAAGAATTGCTGCTGCAAATAAATGTGCAGCAGAATGTCTGGCACTTTGTAAATGTTGATCGTTGTTATTCATATGTTTACTATATCAGAAAGGTATTTTTTAATAAAGATACCTTAGATACAAAAAAACCTCCCTTTTGGGAGGTCGCAACAAACACTACCTCCCGACTTAGGAAATTGTAGTGGTTGTACTTATAAATTTATTTGCCATATGTAATTTTATCTTACTACTTTTTTTCATGTGCGTCAAATGTATGGTAGCTCCAGTTCCAATTGCCCACAAAATGCCTTCATTAATTTTTTTCTTCTTTTTGTGGTTCAAGTTTTGTATCCAGTATATTACTAATAGAATGCATCGCGTTTAAGGTTACGGTAATAAATTGGACAACAGGAATACCTAATTTTGATTGACACATAAGAATTTTTTTTCTATCAGCGCCAGGAAATACATTTCTTTGTCTAAGTTTTCTAAGCAAAAAGTCTACCTTTACGTCTGCAACTTTTTTTGTAGAATAAAAACTGGCAGTTTTCATAATAAATCCAGTTAACTCATCACAGCAGGATAAAGTCCACTCCATTCTGCTTTGAGGGATTATGTTTGACCATTCGTATGTATGAGCTCTAATTGCTCTTTCAATTTCTGCGGGGACAACATTTGGTTCTTTTTTAAATAATAAAGTTCCGTGCTTTTCAGGATGTCCCTTACTTAATTCATAATCTGCATCATGTAAAAGTCCAGTAATTCCCCAAACATCTGGATCTTCTCCGAAATAATTGGCAAACGCACGCATAGTTGCTTCTGTTGCTAAAGAGTGTTTAAGTAAAATAGGATTTTTAACGTATTTTGTAAGCAGTTGGTAGGCAGTTTGACGGGTCATAGTCTTATTGTAAGGCTACTTAAGCAGAGGTTCAATAAGCTTGTATAAATTACCAACAGTTTCTCTATGAGACAGAGCGTCTGTTTTATCTTTTTTAAGTCTTCTTTTTAATTCACCTAATAATATTTCCCATTTATCCATTGTTGTAAATCTGGTTTGGGTTATTTTAAGAAACGGCGGTTTATTTGCTAAATAAAATTCCATATATGCATCATTTCTACCCACAATAAATTTAATTAATAGATTGTTTTGCGCAGACATAATTTCTAGCCAATCGTTTTTTATGGCAAATCCAACATAGCGGGTATTAAGCTGTTTATCTCCAAAACCTTCAACCATCCACGGAGTAGCTTTGGTGACAACACCTGCTTGCTTCATGTTGCTAATTAGGGAATCAACAAATGCTTTTGTCATAGAGGGGTTTGGTGGAGCTAACTGGACTTGAACCAGTGACCTTTTCAATGTCAATGAAACGCTCTAGCCAACTGAGCTATAGCTCCAAAGTGTATTCAATTATATCATAGAGAGAAGGCCAACAAAAAGGGTTATCCTGTTTGGTTAGAGACTGAGCGTTCTCCAGAAAGCATAAATTGTGTTGTCCCTGTTTGCTCTGCCAAATCCCAATAGTTTGCTCCTTTTTTGGGCTTTGCTCCTGGAGCTCCTTTTTTCTGTTTGCCCTTCATGGCAGAAAGCCAGGTACCAGCACTATCAACCTGTTGTTTGGCATCTCGGATAACAGAAATAACAAATCTGAAAAAGTTTTTGTGATACACTCCCGGATTGACAATTTGCACACTTGTTGTTTCGGTAACTTGTTTCTCTAATGACTTTGTTGCTCCTGCTAAGCTTTTAATTTCTAGAATAAGATTTTGAATATCTTTTTTTAATTCTTCGTTATTTTTAATTGCGGCATTTTCACTTCCATGGAGAATCTCTCGTACATAATTTATTCCCGGTTCTATATTTTTTGCCTGTTTTTCTATTTGTTTTTGCTGCTCTTGCTGTTGTTGTTGGGCTTTAAGATCTAAAACTTGTCCGGGTTGTAAATCTCCACCAGAGGGTTTTTGTTGTGGCTTTTCAGCACCAAAAATAAGTTGATTAATCGCTGTTTTTGCTCCTTCTGTAACATGAGTTTTTGCTTGATCTGAAAATCCCTTTCCCAAATCTTCGAATGCCTCAAACGGATTAGTGTAAGTGGTTTTATACTGAGTCTTCTTTTTCTTTTTATCGTCCTGTTGGAACATAGGTACCTTGATTATAGGTTCTTTAGGAAATCAAGTGTTTTTTGTTGTCGTAAGATGTTTGCAAGTAAGTATACATTTGCTTCAAGTTGTTTTCTTTCGTTTTCGTCTTTTGCTTTTTGTAATGCTTCATCAATTTCTTTTGCATCAACACTGATTTTTTCTTCTTCTGCAATTTTTTGTAGAGCAAATTCAAATTTAATGTCATTTTCTGCTTTTTTCTTATATTCTTCTCTCAATTGTTCAACTGTTCTATTTGTTGATGCTAAATATTGTTCTAATGAAAGACCAAGAGATTTAATTTCTCCAAGAAGTTGTGCTAAAAGTCTTTCTACTTCTCCTTCTACTAAAATACCAGGAACTGCAACTTCGACACTATCTATCATGATTTTAATAATTTCATCCAAAGATGGAGCTGGTTTTTCTTTCCCTGGTATAACAATTTTACTTTTTGCAGTTACTTTTTTAACTTCTTCTTTATAGTTGTTAAGCTTTACTTCTGGGACTTCACAGGTAATTGCGGTAAATTGCCAATCTTTGCCTTCGTCCAATTTTTCTACATGAATTTTAGGATTAATAATTGGATTAAGTTTATGTTCTTTAACTGCTTCAATGTAGGCTTGTGGAAGAACTTTTTTTAAGACTTCTTCTCTAATTTTTTCTTTATCTAATTTTTCTTCAACCATTTTTCGTGGAGCTTTGCCTTGTCTAAAGCCTGGAAGGGTTGCACCTTTTACCATTTGTTCTATTACTTCTTCCCAGGTTTTGTTAACTAACGCTGCTGGAAGGGTAATAGAAAGCTCTATAGTGCCGTCTGCTTCTCTTTTTAGTGTTGATGGTGTATTTGTATCTGCCATAGTGTCTAGTGGGTGCGGACGGAGGGACTTGAACCCCCATAACCTTACGGCCAATAGGTCCTAAACCTATCGCGTCTACCATTTCGCCACGTCCGCTTGATTGCTGGCTGCGAAACGCGCTGCACCCCAATGTGTATTAGTATACCCTATTTATAATGAAATGGGAAGAGCCTGAGTGTCGAAGCTTACTTTGAAGGTTTCCATTTGCTTCATAAAGAAGGTAGTATGTGCTGACCATGTTGGTGAAGCTGCATACAAATGACCAATTTCGTTAACAGTTATAGCACCCCAGGTATTTACATATTGTTCTCGGAGTGCCTTAGAAACAGTTTCAATACCTGCTTCAACACTAGTAAAACAAAGCATATTATCTCCGTAAATTCCGTAACCATAAAAGTTATTACAATTAATTGGAGCTTGTTGTCCAAAGGTAGATTCAGTACCGGTAATAGCTGGAACTAAGTTCCAAGGTAAACCATACTTATCTGCCATGGATACAAAGTAGTCAGCATAAATTGCGAGTGGTGAATGATAGCTCATTAAGTAAGCCCGTAAGGCTAATCCACGAGTATCAACACTCTGCGTTGTTGTTACAAGTGGCGCAAAGTTTGCAGAAGAACCTGAAGCAAGTTCAGCTGCGAATGTTTTGTGCGGAGTTGCAAGAAGGAGTAAGAGGAAAACAAAGCTAATGAGTTTTGTCTTCATATCCTGCCTTTTTATGGCAAATTACTTTGCCATAAAAAAATCCTAACGTATGCATTTGAGAGGCATACCTTAGGATCTGTCAAGTAGTATACCAAAGAATTATAGGTTTGTCAAGTCTAGGCCTAAAAGGTATTTTGGATCTGGTCCATGAAGTAGTTTATCTTGTTAAACCAATCACTTGTATTAGCTGGGTTATAGAGCTTCTGAATTTCTTCTGGGGTACTTAATCCCTTCCCTACATAGTTTTTGGCTATAAGTTTGCTAATAGTAGCTATTGCATCTGTATACGTTGGGAAGCTGGTCGTTTTGCCTTTATAAATGCCCCATCCCCAGCAATTATGGGTGCCTGCTATCTCTCTTTTGCACCCAATTGATTCCTGCATGGCTATAGCTGGAAGTAAGCGGTAATCAAGATTATAGGTGTCTGCGTTGGTAACAAAATCAGGAGCATATTGCTCTAAAACAGAGCCGTAATTATGAAAAAAGGTAGCTAATTTCTCTACTCTTGCATCTTCTACGTTTGCTCCTCCAGAGACCTGGGTTGATGCATCGGGAACTGCTGCGTAGACAATACTTGTAGGTGGTAAATTTGTGGGTAAAGCAAAAAAATGGCTGTTAGGATTATGAGTATAGGTATCCCATGCTAATAGAACAATTGCCAATATAAGTACGCAAGGAGTTGCCAAAAAGAAGGTTGCCAAAACAAAGAGTTTGCGCATACGCTCTCTTTATCGTGCCAAAAATAGGGTTTGTTGTCAAGAAAGGCGCTGCTCTGTTAGAATCCAAGTACGCCCAGATGGTGAAATTGGTAGACACGCTGTCTTCAGGAGGCAGTTCCCGTAAGGGAATGGAGGTTCGAGTCCTCTTCTGGGCACAAGCTGTATTAGGCTCATAAAATTTGATATAATTAATTTCTATTTGCGGATGTGGTGAAATGGTATACACGCAGTCTTGAGGTGGCTGTGCCGTAAGGCGTGGAGGTTCAACTCCTCTCATCCGCACTATTTGTTGGCTAATTCTCTAGCGTATTTTTTAAACAAATTTCCTTTTTCTTCAAAATTCTTCCAGACTGTATAGCTTGGTGAGGCAGTAGATAAAAGACAAATGGTATTTCTAGGTGTGTTTTTATAAGCAAAAGCAATAGCTTCCTCCATGCTCTTTGTTCGCAAGACATTGTATTGTTTGGTACTTACTTTACTAATTTCATTAAAAATTTTTTCTCCGCTTTCTGGAAATAAAACAATGTTTTCAATATCTGCATCAGCAATAACTTGTGCTAATTCAAAAAAATTATATCCTCTATCTTGTCCTCCTAAAAACATTGTGCCAATTGTGGGTAATGCTTTAATTGCTTCAATTGTTGACTGTGGTGTTGTAGAAATTGCGTCATCATAAAATGTAACATCTTTAAAAGTTCCAACATTTTCTAATCTGTGCGGTAGAGAATGAAAATTTGTAACAGCTGTATGAATTATTTCTGTAGGAATTTCTAAAATTTGTGCAACAGTTACTGCTGCTCTAACATTCTCTTTATTGTGCTCCCCTACCAAAGGAATATCTTTTTCGTCAAATGGCAACTGAGAAATAAATGGAATAGATTTTGCTTTAGAAATATTTGCTAATGATTGTAATTCGGGAGAGTGTGGATTGTAAACAAAAAAATCATTTGCAGTTGCTTGTTCTATAATATGTGACTTAGCCTCAAAATAATTTTCTACTGTTTTATGATAATCCATGTGTTCTGGGAAAAAAGATGTAAAGACACTAACGTGTGGAGAATAGACAATATCATCTAGCATAAAACTGGAAAGTTCGACTACCCAAACATCTTCGGGAGTATTTGACACTAAAAGTTCTGATAACATAGGAGAACCAATTTTGTCTTCTTTATGAGTAATATTTCCTACCAAATGTACTTTTTTATCTGCTTGCTTAAGAATTGTATAAATTAAAGAAGAAGTTGTACTTTTTCCTTTACTCCCTGTAATACCAATGGTTGTTCCTTTTACATTTTGGAAAAATAAATTTGTTGCTGTTGTATAAGGAATAGTTAATAAACTTTTTTGAACTCCCGGAGATTTTATTGCCAAATCAAATTCTGATTGTTTTGCTAAATAATCTTCTCCCATTGATTTATCTGCAATGGTAATATTTATATTTGGAAAAACATCTTTTAAAAATAATTCTGTTGCTTTGCCTTCTGTGCCGTATCCAACCAGTAAAATTTTTTTATTTTCTAAATCCGTTAGTCTCATATAATTTCTTTAAATTCACTTGGAATTGCCTGTTGTTGATCTTTTATTAAAACGATATTTTTAAGTATTTCTTCATTTAGCTTTGGTAAAATCTCTTTTTCAGCATACTGGAGTAATGCATCTTCTTTGTATTCCCCTAATTTACTAATTTTAAGTAATGCATATTGTACTTCTTGTGGGGTTCCAACGCATTCAAATGGTTTTATATTTTTAACACCTAATAATTCTTGCAACAATTCTAATAATGAGTTATCTGCCAATAAGTTTTTTCCAAAAATTTTTATAACTTCTTCTTTTGGTAAAAATGCTGCCAAAGTTATAAAAACAAATAAACATTTAGGACACGCACAACACCAACGGGTTTTTGTTTGTGGATTTATAATAGCAAAATTTTTATTGCAACTTGAAAAATAGGGAAAATATTGTGGATATTTTGAAAACATTTCTACAATTTTTATTTCTGAAAAAGGCCTAAGAAGTGAAAAATACATAATGCTTGGTGTAATAAATTTTTTTACATAATCTTGAAACATGGTTTCAAATTCAAAAGATTTGCTCCATTGATGATTAATTTCTTCTCCCAAATATGTAACATTTCCGTAATTTGCACTATGCTCGTTGGATCCAATAATGTATTTGTAATCATAGATAATTGCTGTTAACAATCCAATAAAATTCCAAATCGCAGTTGCCGGAACATGGCCATTATATACATCTTGTCTTTTGTTTAAATCAAAAATTTGTTGATCAATTTGGCGTTTTATAACAATACTATTTGCACCAACCAAAGTAGCTGATTGCTCTTGAACTTGAGAAGTATTAACCATAAGAATCGTGAATGGTTTATTAGCTTTTTTCAAAAGTTCTGCTGAAACAACCGAGTCCTTTCCCCCACCAAAAAATAACAAAGATCTATGTGCTGTATTTTGAGAAAATGTTTGCACAGCTGCGTCTTTTGTAAATGGAAAATTAATAAGATTTTTAAAATCTATTTTATTTTTATAAAAAAATTCTCCTAGACCTTTTGTATAAACTTTGTTCCAAAAAACAGCTTGTTCTTCTGTTAATAAAATATTTGGCGTCTCAATTATTTTAGGGCAAAAAAGTTTGTAATAACTGATACCAAGCATTAGATGCAAGTTATCCAAAACGACCTTAAGAAGCGGAGAATTAGGTTCTATTTTGTTTTCTGTTGGAAAATGGAGAGTTTCTGTAAACGTAAAATGCTCATTATTGTGCTCAATTTCATAGGTAAACGTAGCAATCCCTGTCTCTATAGATATTTTTGAGCTTGTAAATCGAAAAAGCGAATTCATAGA
>DASVYQ010000075.1:0-6748 GCA_036392095.1 Patescibacteria group bacterium | reverse complement strand
CAAAGTGCCTATAAAGCAAAACAAAGGCTTGCTTTTGATGAAGTATTTTTACTGCAACTAGCTGCCGAGAAAAAAAGACAAGAATGGCAAAAAACACGAATAGCGACTGCTTTTTCTCTAGAAAAATTTCAGAAAGAAATTCAGGATTTCTGGGAAAAATTGCCGTTTTCACTAACCGGTGCCCAACAGAAAGCAATTCACCAAATCTTTGAAGATATGGAAAAACCAACCCCTATGAACAGACTTTTACAAGGAGATGTAGGAAGTGGAAAAACAGTGGTAGCTGCTGCAGGAATTTACTTAGCGTTTTTAAACAAATTCCAATCTGTTTTAATCGCACCAACAGAAATACTGGCAGGACAGCATTATACAACCATTATCCGTTTACTAGAACCATTAGGTGTAAAAGTTGCCTTAGCAACTGGAAGTAAAAAAGAAAAAACAGATAATTTTGATGTTTTAGTTGGTACCCATGCTGTGTTATCTGAAAAAATTATATTTAAAAAATTAGGCTTTGTAGCAATAGATGAGCAACAACGCTTTGGAGTAGAACAGCGTGCAATTTTACGAGGCAAAGGGAATAATCCCCATGTGCTAACAATGACTGCAACGCCTATTCCAAGAACTGTTGCCCTAACTTTGTACGGAGAATTAGATTTATCTGTTTTAGATGAAATGCCAAAGGGCAGAAAAACTATAAAAACATGGCTTGTTCCAAATGTAAAAAGAGAAGCAGGATATAAATGGATAGAAGAAAAAATACAACAAGGAGACCAGGCATTTATTATTTGCCCATTTATTGAAGAATCCGAGAATATGACAACCGTAAAAGCAGCAAAAGGGGAATTTGAACGTTTGCAGCGTTTTGTTTTCCCAAATTTAAAATTAGCAATGCTGCATGGCAAAATGAAGCCAAAAGAAAAAGATTCAGTTTTAGAAGATTTTAAAAACAAAAAATATGACATTTTAGTGGCAACTCCTGTTGTAGAAGTAGGTATCGATATCCCTAATGCAACAATTATTGTTATTGAAGCTGCAGAACGCTTTGGTCTGGCACAATTGCATCAATTAAGAGGACGTGTTGGCAGGGGAGATAAACAATCATTTTGTTTGCTTTATACAGAATCACAAAGTCCACAAACAAGAGACAGACTTGCAAGTCTTGAAAAAATTCATAATGGAGCGGAATTAGCAGAATTAGACCTTAAATTACGAGGCCCGGGTGAAATATATGGAACTATGCAAAGCGGTCAGCGGATGCTTAAAATTGCTTCTTTTTCTGATTTGTCACTTATTGAAAAAGCCAAACGGGAAGCAAGTAAGATTTTTCCAGAACTAACTAAATATTCGGAATTAGTAAAAAAAGTAGAAGAAGTAGAAATTAAACGAATTTCTCCAGACTGATTATTGTAAAAGATTTAAGCCTGTTGGCTCGTCAAATCCTCTGGTAATTTCCCCAGGAAAAGCGGACAAGTAAATTTCTAACGTAGCAGAAACAACCAATTTTTTAAAATGCCCACCAAAAACCTGATATTTTTCATCTCCAATCGTACCGTGACAATGGAACACAGTTTTTCCATCTAAAATTGCAATATTTCCAGTAATTCCCAAAACCTCAACTTCTTGAGAAAATGTTTTATCCTGGTATGATTTTGTAGGCAAATTATAGTAAGAAAGAATAACCTCATCTGCAGCACCAATTCCGGAAAACCATGCTGCTGTAACATTTTCTGATATGCAGAACTCAACTAGCTTGCCTAAGGCACTTTCTCCACGGTCAAATCGAAGGAGAAATTCATGATCGTTTTTGGTAATTACCCGCATAGCACAATCAGTATACATAAGACACGTAAAAAAGACAAAGTAATTCATTCTTGCGTAAAAACCCTAAATCAGGTACAATATACGCATGCCACACGAACCAAAACGACGACATTCAAGAGAAAGAAAAGGCGAAAGAAGACACGCTTTAAAGCTTGCTATCAAAAAAGCAGTAAAATGCCCAAATTGTGGCAATATTACCCTTCCACATATAGTTTGCAAAGCTTGTGGATTTTATAAAGGTAAAAAGGTTACCAAAACAGCAAAAAAATAAGCATCATGAAGAGTCCTCATGACCCCAGGCATAAAAAAAGACAACATATTGTAGAAGAGCTTTTTAGTAGCGATTTTCACCCTCAGAGAGTAAGTACAGACACCAAAGAAGTATTAGAACAATTAGTGTTTATAGATGAAAAAATTAAAGAAGTCGCACCTGAATTTCCTGTAAACAAAATAAATAAAGTGGATTTGGCTATTTTACGATTGGCATTATTTGAGCTTTTAATTAAAAAAGATACGCCACCAAAAGTAGTCATAGATGAAGCTATTGAATTAGCCAAAGAATATGGAGGAGAAACAAGTCCAGCCTTTATTAATGGAGCGCTTGGGCATATAATAGAGCAATGAAATTACCAACATTTAAAAGCCAAGCATTACTCGAACAAGCATTCACCCACAGATCTTATTTAAATGAGACAAGAGAACAAATTGCATCAAATGAACGATTAGAATTTTTGGGGGATAGTATCTTATCTTTTTTGGTTTCAGATTATTTGTACAAAAAATATCCTCAATATAATGAAGGTGTTTTAACTAATTTACGCTCATTGTTGGTAAATACCAAAAGCTTAGGAAATATTGCAAAAGAATTGGGATTTGGCAGCTTATTAAAGCTATCTAAAGGAGAGCACGAGGCTCAAGGAAGAGAAAATCAAAGCTTATTAGCTGACAGCTTTGAAGCCTTTATTGGAGCTCTTTTTCTAGATCAGGGACTAGAAGCAGTTGCTAAATTTGTCTCAGATACACTTTTAGTACAAATTACTGAATTAGTTGAAAAAAAGACCTTTAAAGATCCCAAAAGCTTGCTTCAGGAATACGTCCAAAGCAAGAAAAAAGGGTCACCTATATATAAAGTTCTAGTAGAAGAAGGTCCCGCACATGCCAAAACCTTTACCGTAGGCGTATATGTAGCTGGAAACCTGCTGGGTGAAGGGACTGGAAAGTCCAAGCAAGAAGCAGAAGAAAATGCAGCCAAGCTTGCCCTTGAGAAAAAGGATAATAAATGATAAAATAGATAGATATTATGGCACTTACAATTAGACTCATGAAAACAGGCAAAAAAGGTGAAAGCAAATATCGAGTTGTTGTCAAAGAAAAAAGAGACAGACGAGATGGCGTTGCTGTAGAAATTTTAGGCTCCTTAGAAAAGCAAATGGGAGGCAAAGTAGCAAAACAAGTTAAAATGGACAGAGTTAAATATTGGGTATCAGTTGGAGCACAACCATCACCAACAGTAAAAAAGCTTTTGGAATTATGAAAGACACATTAGCATACATTGTTTCCTCAATTGTAGATAACGCAGACGCAGTTGTTATAGATGAGCAAGAAGAAGAAGGAGTAACAAACTTTATAATCCACGTTTCTAAAGAAGATGTAGGTAAAGTTATTGGGAAAGAAGGAAAAATTATTCGAGCAATTAGAAATATTATGAAAATTCCAGCAATTAAGCAAAATAAAAGAATTCACGTTAGTGTTGCAGAAGCATAAGCTTTTAAAGCCTCTATCCACCTCACTCTGCTATAATTAGTATATGAAAATCAGTATTTTAACATTGTTTCCAGAAATGTTTGCAGGACCGTTTTCCGAGTCTATTGTTAAACGTGCTATAGAGAAACAACAAGTAGATATTGAATTGGTACAAATACGAAATTTTGGAATAGGGAATCATAAAATGGTAGATGACAAACCATTTGGCGGGGGAGTTGGCATGGTAATGAGAGTTGATGTTATTGATACTGCAATTAATTCTGTAAAAGATACAAATCTTAGCAAAGATGAAGAACAAGTTATTTTACTTGATGCCAGAGGTCAAACATTTAAACAATCAATGGCAATATCTTTTTCTAAACTTAAACATATAATTATTCTTTGCGGACACTATGAAGGAGTCGATGAAAGAGTACGAAGCCTTGTAGATGCAACCATTTCTTTAGGTGATTTTATTGTTACAGGTGGAGAAATCCCAGCCATGCTTATAACAGATGCTGTTGTGCGACTTATCCCAGGAGTTTTAAAAGAACATGCAACAAATCTTGAATCATTTTCGATTTCTTCTGAAAATAAACAACTGCTAGAATACCCACAATACACAATGCCTCGTGAATATAAAGGCATGAAAGTCCCAGATATTTTAGTTTCGGGAAATCATCCAGAAATTAAAAAATGGCAACAAGAAGAAGCAAAAAAAATTACCCATATTCACAGACCCGACCTTTTAAAATAAATCTACCTATTGTGCTACAGCAGGGGAAGGAGGTGGCGTAGGAAGAGGAATAGTTAACGGACCGGTTATATTAGATTCTCCACCATAAGCTTCTAAAGATTTAATTAGCTGATCATCTTGAGCAGTAATACCTATTAATGGAGTTACACTATTAAATGCAAACTGAGGGAAAGGTTTAAAGTAGAAAACCGTTGTAAGTGTAGACGAAGAAGCGCTGTTAATTTGTACATTTGTAACATCAGACAAAGGAACTTGTGTTTTCAGTGACTGAATAAAACGTTCTACATCGGTAATTCCTCCTTTAATACTTAAAATCAATTGTAAATTTGTTTGAGATCCAACTGCTGTATCTGATAAATTCCCTACTTGGAAAGAATAATCACCCAAAGAAACATTTGCCGTTGTTGCTGCATTTGAAACTGCATCTAAGATTGCAGCAAAATCTTTTTGTGAAGGAAGGGCCGCTGCAGTTATTTGAATATCTTTATCTAAAGTAGCATTATTAATTTTTGTAATAATATTTAAATTTTGATTTAATACATCAATTTTTTGCTGTTCTGCTATTACTTGATCACGCAAGGCGAACCATTGCCCAATTTGCGGAATAATAAACTGAAAAAATAAAATAATACAAACAAGAATAACAGCTGTAGAAATAAGATATGGTTTAAAACGAAAGTACAAAATTCGAAATGTTGTTTCATTAATTGGTATTGGTTTATTACTTGATGTTGTCATAATGGTGTTGCCTCTAAAAGCAAAGAATATGTTTGTGATTTTGTATCTGCCACAAGACCGTTAACAGTTAGTTTACTAAATAATTCCTTGCTGTTTAATTTATTAATTGAAAAATCCAAAAATTGATTAATTGCTACTAAAGAATGAGAAGAAACAGTTATATCTATTGCTTTTGTATTTAATGCAAATGTATTCACCGAAACTCCTTCCGGGAGTGATGAAATAATTGTTGCAATTGTTTCATCAAAATTTTTACGCTGATTTGTAATTGTATTAATTTGAGAAAGCCTATCTTTAATAAGCATAAGTTTTAATATTTTCTGTTGAGAAAGAGTTAAATTTTGAGTGATTGTACTTTCTTGCTTTTGCAAAGCAGCAATGGGAACACTTTGATTAAGAAAATAAATTCCTCCTGCAGATAATGCGGTTATGGCAACTATAATATAGGCAACCCTATTAACAAGCTTTATGAGCCGCTCCTGACTAATTTTGCTCTTTTTTTTACTGTAAATTAGATTAATCTCTTTACTCATATTCTCGCATTGCAAGTCCTATGGCAATGGCGTACTCAGGAGCATCATCAAGAATTTCTTTTGGGACTTCTTGTGATGCCAACACTTTCCATGGATTTGCAACCACTGATTCTATTCCGCTATTTTCTGCAAAATAGGTACTAAGTCCTGGCAATTTAGCAGATCCTCCAGATAAGAGTATTTGCTTTATTGGATCTTGAGGAAAACGCTCGGTATAAAAAGCCATGGCTTTTTTTACTTCAGAAAGAATAGATGTTAAAACAGGTTCTGCAGCTTTCCCAATTTTACCTCCAAAATTTGCTTCTTCTAATCCATATGCTCTTTTATATTCTTCTGCTTGAGGAATAGAAAACCCAAGATCTGCAGCAATGGCTCTACTTAATGCAACTCCTCCAGTTGGAATAAAGTATGTAAAGGTAAGAACATTGCTTTTTACAATTGCTAAAGACGTACTTAATGCACCAATATTAATAATTAATGTAGAAGGAAATTCTTGTCCTAAAATAAGAGATCTACTTACAGATAAAATTTCTGTTTCTAAGGCATTTATACTTATTCCAGCCATTGTCATAATTTTTTCGTATTTATCTATAAGAGTAGATGGCGCACCAACCAACAATACATTCATTTTTGTTACGGGATCATTTGGACCTGGCCTATAGAGCACTTTATAATCAAGTGTAATGGTGTTCAAAGGAACAGGAATATATTGTTCTGCTTCCCAATAAATTGCTGAGGCTAATTCTTTATCAGATAGTATAGGCATTTCTATAACTTTGGTAAAAACTTGGCTTTCAGGAAGAGCAATATTTGCAGAACGAGCATCAATGTTTGCTTCCTGAATAACTTTTGCAATTGCACCTGCCATCTCTTCTTGATCTAGTGGTGATTCTGATAACATTCCTTTTGTAGGAGCTGGCATGGTATAAACAGCATCCAAAATATAGCCGTCTTTTGATTTTTCTAACCAGACAGCTTTTATGGTAGTAGCCCCAATATCTAGCCCAAAAACTTTATTTTTCATTACTTTGGTGAAAAAAGAGCATAAAAATATTCTGAAGGAAGAGATTCATACGCCTGGTAATAATTAACTTTTCTCTGTGTTGTTCCAGCTGTTCCAGTGGCAGAGATAAATTGCCCTTGAGCAGGAAAT
>DASVYQ010000074.1:0-1841 GCA_036392095.1 Patescibacteria group bacterium | reverse complement strand
TTTCCTGTATTGTATCTAAGAAATATTTGCTGCGTAGACTCATCAAATTTAAATTCTTTAATATCTGATTCCACTATCTCTTCCACAAATTGTCCTGTTGTTTTTCCCTGTTCAAAGGTACGCTTGGCTATAGTAAAACTAACTTTCATATAAAATATATACTCCAAAATGCCATTAAAAAAACTATTCCTCCAATAAAAATTGTTTTCCAATTTGGATTTTCTTCTTTATAAAAGAATGAACATGAGAGGCTAAATACAAGTGGACTTAATAAAATAAAAAACATTATTTTCATAATACAATTTCTTCCAGTCTTTTCTTCATTTTACTTCCTACTTCTTGGTATGAAAAATTATCTACAACAAATTTTTGTGCCTGTTTCCCTTTTTTCTGAGCCATTGTAAAATCTGTAAATACAGATCTCATCGCACGCTGTAGACTTTTTTCATCTAACGTCTTCCATTTTTGAGGACTTGAATACCATGGGATGTGGGGATTTTCGATTACTGGCTCTTCATTACTCGCTACATGATAGTAGGTACTCATATAATCAGTAATTCCCCCATTATCGCCACTAATACAAGGTTTCCCTAGCGCCATAGCTTCAGCAAGAGGTCGTGCCCATCCTTCCCCACTACTAGGATTCACATAGACATCACCAACTGCGTGTAATTTCCACATTTGATCTTCAGTAAGTAAACTTTTTACGAGTAGGATTTTAGGGTAATGATCGAGTTTCAATTCCCGTCTGAATACTTCAATCTCCTGTTTAATTTTCGCCCACTCATCACTAGCGTAGTTCATTCGATAGGTTTTAATTAGTAAGGACACATTTTGTTCTCCAGTAAACTCTCTCCAGTAGGCTCTGATTAACCCCCGCATATTTTTTCGTTCAATCCACTGTCCTATGGTATAAAAGACAAAATCTCTCTGGGTAGGAATTAAGAATGGTTCAATCTCTTCTTCTGCATACATCGTATTTACAGGTTCAGGAATGACGGTACACAACGTATTGACGCCTGAGCTATGAATCATCTCCGCCATCTGGGAACTCATAGTCCAAATCTCATCACACTTATTTAACGGCTCAACCCATTCTTTCGGTAAACGATCTGTCTCCCACGCTAGACGAGAAATTGTATAGACGCCATCTTCTTTATAATCTGGAATAATATCGGGCGTTAAGTGGATCAGTTTAATCTTATAAGGAATTTTCCTTCCTTCTAATTCTTGCATCAATTTTCCTTCTAATCCATAATCAGTAGTTTCAGCAGTTTGTTGAATTGTCTGACATGATACATTTACTCCAGCAACATACAACGCCATAATATCAGCTCGTGAGGCTGATCCATAGCCACTCGGACTTTTTCCGCTAGAAACGTATTGTATGTTCATAATCCAAATTGTTCTTGTGAAAACTTACTTTTCATATACTTAAACTTCCCACAATCACATCTTGCTTGAGAAGTCTCTTTATGCTTAGACTTTTCATCTGTTCCCCATGCTTCTGCCATATGTAGTCCTGTTTTAATATATTTATGGATATGTTTCACACTACCTCCACATCCAGCATATTTGATTCTTCAGCCATTTGAATTTTCTGTCTCTCACGATAACTAGGATGGGTCATATCCAGCTCCATATAATAAGCACGTTTAGGAAAATTGACTAACTTCCACCCTTTTTCCATAAGTAATGTATTGATAGCGATATGTTTTAATCCCCCATCAACACCCACAGAATGAGGAAGTTCACAATTAGGATCTCCTGATAATGGACATTTCCATGCTGTCATATTTTATTTCCAAAATTGTTTTTCATGCTCAACGTCTGTTTTCCAA
>DASVYQ010000073.1:0-3305 GCA_036392095.1 Patescibacteria group bacterium | reverse complement strand
TCTTTTGCAAATTGATAAAATTCTTTTTTATTAGTAATCACTTGTTCCACAATGATAATTTCATATTGCAGTTTCATCTCCGGAACAAGTGATTCAAGAAGTCTTATTAAACTTGCTTTCCTTTTATAAGTAGGTATAATTATTGAAATTAAATATTTCATAAGTTTTCAAGAAAATTATAAAAGGTTTTTGAAGTAATATCTATTGTGTATTTCTTTTCTACCAATCTTCTGGCATTTTTTCTTGTTGTTACAAATATTTTTTCATTTTCAATGACCTTGCTAATAAAATTTCCGAGAGACTCAGATGAAGCGCTTTTGTAAAGAAATCCAGTCTTTGGTGTAACAATTTCTCTATTACCACCCTTATCAGATGCAACAATTAACAACCCCATAGCTGAAGCTTCCAAAAGTGCAAGAGATATTCCCTCCAAATGATGGGTTGGGAAGAAAAAAACATCCATAGCCCGGTAAAAATTTCTAACATCTTTTTGGTATCCTGTAAAAAAAACTTTCTTATTTAATCGATATTTGTTGATTTTCTTTTTTGCCCACTCTAAATCCGGTCCATCTCCCACAAACAAAAACCTTACATCATATTTCTTTTTCATGAGAAAAATTGCTAAATCAATAAACTCTTTAAGACCTTTTTCTCTCGTCATCGTGCCCACATAACCAATGACAAATTTGTTGCTAAATTTGAGTTCATTTTTTATTATTTCTTTTTGTTGTAGTGTGGAAGGGTAAAAATATGCAGTATCAATCCCTGGCGGGATAATAACAACCTTTCTGTCTGAAATACCATGACTTATTAAATCGAGACGGGAGTCTTCAGAAACTACAATAATTTTTGTCACAATTAAACTAAGCAATTTATAAAACAATTTTATAAGGTAAAACCAATTTGCTTTAAAAATCGGACCATGTTCTACCCAGATTACTTTTTTTCTTTTTGAAATCAAAAATAACGAAAGAAAAAGTTTTTCTGTCATTGAGTGGAATATAAATGCTTCAACATCATTAAATTTTTGAAAGAGTTTAAAGTATATTTTAAAGTAAGTATAGAATCGAGGAATATTAGTAAAAAGTTTCCTTTTTGTTGCAATTTCTGGGATGCCAGTTTGTACAAGAACTGAATTAACACCCATTTTTTTAACTTCAATATTTAATTCTTTATTATCGGTTGAAAAAATTACTTCAACATCTTTATATTTTCGAAACCCTTTCAATAAGTTAAGGTTATATATCTCTGCTCCACTAATCCTATCAGTTATTCTACTAATAAATATTTTCATAGCTTTAATTTCCTTTTTACCTTTCCTAAGCTTGCCCTAAATCTAATATTTACAATAAAAATAATTATTCTAAAGAAAAATCTAACAGTACTAATTCTTATCCCTTTCGATGAAACTAACCAAGGATTTTCTAAGATTTTCTGTTGTTTTATTAATCTTTTATTAAAAACTTCTTGATTGATTTCCGAGTTGACCTTAAGAGCAGATATATGAGATCTCCAAAATAATGGTATTTGATCAAGTGATATTTTTAAATCAGCTCCGTATTTTTGGTCTCTAAAGCTATAATTTGAAGAACTTGGGTTGATATTTACCCAACCCTGATTATACTTTGGAAACCCATACGCAATTTTAATTTCGTTTGTAAAAAATCCTTTAGGAATAAATAATGGAGGTATTTGATCACTCATAATTTCATTCACTTTACCAAGTAAGTGCTCATACCCATCAAAGTGAGCACAAATAATTTTTTTAGGAGCTATTATAACTTGATTTGATACCCTTACATCGTAAATTGTATCCTCTGCTCTAATCACTTTTTTACCTGATAAATTTACTGAATTAAACCAATGTTTCAATAGATTTATAGACGTAATCTGGACAGAGGAAAAATCTCCATTTGACACCGAGTATATCTTTGCGTCATCATTCTCTTCTAAAATTTTACTTTCTTTACCATATAATAGATATTGAGGAGTATTAAAGACAGGTAAAGAAATAAATTCACTAAAATGTGAATACATTATTGAGACAAATCTATATTGTTTCTGCCACTTTCTTGCTAACGCTATTAATTCATCTAAATATTGACTAATATTATTATTAGATGAAATTAATGGATGATCATTATTAGGCGCGTAAAAAATCCAAGGATCTTTCCAAGATTATAAAATTCTTAATGATTTTCTATATTCGTTCTGGTTATCACTTCTTTTGTGCAAAATTTTTGCTTTAGGGAATAATGATCTAATATAGATATCAAACTCCTTATATAATGTTCTATCATCAAGTTCATAACGAACAAGGACATTTGACCATGGATATAAAGTATAACTTGAAAGAACATATTTTGCTATTTCAAGTCTCTCAGGCATTTTATAAACGTTACAATTTTTTCTAATATTTTCTTTCAGTAGATTCCTATCTCTACCTGGAAGTGGGATATCTGTAATATAGCTATCAAAATATAAAATCATAATTAATAAATTGCGTTATTCGAGTATATTAACGTTTCTATTTATTTTCCTCAGTTGCTTCCGAATCTCATTCTGATACGATCCAATACGTAAAATTACTGTAGGATGTTCGCAACTTTTGATTACTTCTGGCGAAAGAATTATTTTATTAGTTCCATATAACCTTTTCCCATGTTTTATAGTAGAGTTATCCAGCACAGCTATAACCTTTTTGGAAATTCCTCTGTATATAAGCATTTGAGAAAATACGTGAGCTCCAAATAAGTAAACAGGTTCTTTGGTATCTTTTATTTCATCATTAACCTTATCTACAAAATTATCTACTTCAACAACAGCCTTGAAAAAAAGATATTTATACTCCTCATATTTATTTTCTCCAGGGGAAAAAAATTCTTTTTCTATAATTTTATTTTCAATCTTCTTTGTTGAATAAAAAATACTATGGTCAAAATATCTTTTCTTTTTTATTACTTTAAATCCATATAGAGGAAGAAGGTAATCAATAAAATATTCTGTGAGTAAAATCGTATGTTCAAAATTAATAGTATTACTTTGCTTATTCTTTAAATACATATATAAATTGGGGACAGAAAAAATATGATACTTCCCTTTCTCTAGAAATTTTGATATGTGAGATAGAAAATCTCTTGGAGAATAAAGATGTTCTAATACATGAGAGTGTATAACCGCATCAACGCTCTCTCTTATTTTCGTATTTTCATCAAAAAGAGTTTGAATTACTTCAATAATTTTAGTACTACTAACTGTAGGATTTGGTTCCACAATGGTCCATTTCTTTATTTTATAATTCTTAA
>DASVYQ010000072.1:0-3750 GCA_036392095.1 Patescibacteria group bacterium | reverse complement strand
CACAAAAGATTGAAAACAAAATACATGACAAGATTATCTTGTCGCTTGAAGAAAATATTAAGAAAATTGATAAAAATATTTTTACTGCATTTTTAGAAATAAAAGAAAAAATTTTTTCAGATTCTAAAAAACAAGTAAGCCTTCTCCCCTATTATTTTTATTGTTCATTAAAAAAAAGATATAAGAAAAAAATATCCAAAAAAATTTTAATTGCATTAGGTTTGGCAAATACATATGGGTGGATTGCGTATACAATTTATGATGACTTTTTAGATAATGAGGGAGATGCAAAGTTGTTATCGTTAGCAAATATCTCTTTAAGAAAAGTCACTCAAATATATGAAGATTTATTTAAAAATAATTTAAAATTTACTTCTTTTTATTATGCGACGATGGATATTATAGATAAAGCAAATATGTGGGAAGTTTTACATACCAGAACACCTCTTTCTAAAATAACACCAACTGACATCCCTCAGTATGGCTCTTTACAGCAGCTGGCAGAAAAATCGCTGGGGCATATGCTTTCTCCAATGGCAATTATGCAAATTTGTAAAATTAATAATAAACAACAAAAGTATTTTATGGAATTTTTTATTCATTATTTAATTGCTCGTCAATTAAATGATGATGCTCATGATTGGGAACGCGATTTAAAAAGAAATCAAATTAATGCCGTAGGTTCTTTACTGTTAAAGCATGCTGTAAAACAAAAGATTTCTTTTACCAATGCAAAGGCTCTACAAAGCTTATTTTGGACCAAAACAGTTATTTCAATTAATAAAGCCGTTCAAAGCCATGTTAAAGAGGCTGAATTTTACCTAAATAAGTGCAATTTTATAGAAAATAAAGACATTTTTAAAGCACTTTTAGACACCTATTCCAAGGCTATGGAACAAGCTATTGAAGAAAGAAAGCAAGCTTTGGGGTTTTTAGAAGAATATTCGGTTTCTAGAAGTTCTAAAAAAGATTTGTTATAATAGAGGGGTAGCGGGATTAGTTGAGCGGTTCAACATTTGCTTTCCAAGCAAAAAAGACGGGTTCGACTCCCGTATCCCGCTCCAATCGTATTTAGCCTGTACGTAGGCTCCCATAGCTCAGCTGGATAGAGCACATCGGTTCTAACGATATGGTCGGGGGTTCGAGTCCCTCTGGGAGCGCAAGAAAACTATCTATTTCTCTTCTTCTCGTATTTTTTATAGAACCACGATTCTGTTACACTTATAATGAAGTGAAAATATTGATTAAGCTATTATTTATTATTGGCTGTCTAGTTTTATTATGTTTGACTCTTTTACCATCAACTAAACTAGTTTTGGCTCAGCAATCTTCTTCTCATATTTTAACAACAAAACTAACTGTACAGGTATTTTTGCAAGGAATTGGAAATGCTGGAGATTATGAGAATCCTAAAAGTAAAGGGAATATGAACCCTTTGCATAAGTACAGAAACATTACAATAAAAATTTACGATAAAAATAATAAACTTGTTAAAATAATAAATGATATTGTCAGTTTTGACTCGACCTCTGGAAGTTTTATACAAACATATGATGTTAAAGATTTACCAGACGGTAAGTATTCTTTTTTAATAAAAGTAAAAAATTTTCTTTCAAAACAAATAATAGGGTGGATTGCTATTTCATCTTCTTCTGACAATGTTCTTCCACCTATAACTCTTGTAGCTGGAGATATGATCGAAAATAATAGCATCAGTATTGTAGATTACAACATATTACTTAGCTGTTTTGGCTCTAAGGCACTTGAAGGAGGCTGTTTAAACAAACAAGCTGCAGATTTAAATGATGATGGATATATAGATGGTGTTGATTACAATCTTCTGTTAAGAGAAATGCCCGCAACTGGAGGACAAAAATTTATTCCTTTAGCAACTCCAACGTTAACTCCTTATCCTACTTTTACACCCACTCCTACAATTCTTCCAACACCCACAGAAATTCCTGGTCCCCAAACATCTATTCAAGATATTGTTCCTCTCCCCCAATCAATTACTTCCTTTGGTGGAAGATTTGCTTTAACAAAAGATGCTGCAATTTATGTAAATAGTACTGATGAAATTACCCCTATAGGACAATATTTGGCAGATAAAATAAATCCCGCTACTGGTTTTAAAACCAAAGTTATACCTACTCAAACTCCGCCGATAACATATGGAAATATCTATCTTTCATTAGTATCGGACACTTCTTTGGGGAACGAAGGATATAATCTCGAGGTAACCCAATCTGGTGTAACGTTAACAGCAAATAAACCAGCAGGTTTATTTAATGGAATTCAAACAATTAGGCAGTTACTCCCTGCTGCGATTGATAAGTCATCTGTCTCAAATATTAATTGGGTTATGCCTACAGGTAAAATTACCGATTCTCCACGATATGCTTGGAGAGGAATTATGCTTGATGTTGTACGTCATTTCTTTAGCGTGGGAGATGTAGAACGATTAATTGACGAAGCAGCTTACTTTAAAATTAATGTAATTCACCTTCATTTATCTGACGATCAAGGATGGAGATTAGAAATTAAATCTCGACCGGCACTTGCCTCTAGTAATCATTATTCACAAGACCAATATAAAGCTATTATTGCTTATGCAAAAGCAAGATACATTACCATTGTTCCAGAATTTGATATGCCCGGACACACTTCTGCAGCACGCAATGCATACCCTTCACTTAATTGTGGATATGGTGATAATTTATGTCCATATAATAATTACACCTATTCTTTTGTAAGCGATGTTATGTCTGAAGTAGCTTCATTAACACCAGGACAATTTATTCACATTGGTGGAGATGAATCCTCTCTTAATACTAGTGCATATGATACATTTGTTAATAAAGTACAAGACATAATTTCTTCTAAAGGAAAATATATGATTGGTTGGGATGAGTCTTCTCGCGCAAATTTAAAAACATCTTCAGCAGTTGAATATTGGATTAATGGTGGGTATGTAAACGAAGCTGTAAATAAAGGTGCAAAGGTTGTTATGGCTCCTGTTTGTCATGCATATATTGATTTTTCTTATGCTTATGGAGTTCCAGGTGGAGCAGGATTTGTTGGTTCATGTCCATATTTAAGTGTACAAAACTCTTATAGTTGGGATCCGAATTCGGACATTTGGAAAGTAACAGATAAGAATATTCTAGGAGTTGAAGTTCCATTATGGACAGAAACAGTGTATTCAATGAATGACATTGAATATATGGTTTTTCCAAGAGCTATTGCTATGGCAGAGGTTGGATGGTCCTCTCAGAATAAAAGGAATTGGTCTGATTTTAAAAATAGGCTTGGATCTCTTGGATCAAGATTAGAAAGCATAGGTATTCATTTTTACCATTCTCCAGATATTAATTGGAGATAATTTCAGTAATTAGTTTCTCAACAATTTCTGGATGAGTGTATGGAAGTCCATGGGTTGTTGGTTCATGTATTTCTTCAGTAATTATATTTTCTTTTTTGTATTGTTTTTTTATTTGATTTATAGTCTCTTGAAGTTTTTCTGTTTCTACTACTCTATCATTTTTTGTATATGCAATAAGAATTGGAATATATAAACTAGCTAGTATTCTTTTTGCTCTTTCTGGGGCTGTTATTGCCAATTCTTTTGTTTCTAAACTCAGCCTCTGTGGATATTTCTTTAAAAATACTTTAGCTTCATTTGCTACCATAGAAACAACACTTAATGCTAAATTAAGCATAGGTTTGTGACCTTTTAAAAATTCCTTTTTA
>DASVYQ010000071.1:0-1756 GCA_036392095.1 Patescibacteria group bacterium | reverse complement strand
GTTATGCATATAAGGTACTTAAAACAAAATGGAATTGGCTATTAGTGCCAAATCATTTGTGGCATTTTTCCAAAAGGTCAGTTTCATTTTTGTTAAATGATAATGGATTCATTATTAAAAATTTTACAACAGAAGATGTTGCCTATGATTTTTCTTCGAACCTAAAATCAAAAATATTCCATTACAAAATACCTAATAGGTTTAATGAAAAGGTATTGCAAAAATCGCTTTATATGTTATTTTACCTTGCAATTATTGTTGGTAGTAGGATTTGGATAAATTTTGAGAAAGGAGGATCTTTTCAGGTATATGCGACTAAAAAATAAGACACCACTTGTTACAGTAATTGTCCCTGCATATAACGAAGAAAAGAATTTAGAAAAATGTCTTTCAACCCTAAAGATGCAAACGTATTCTCATGTTCAATTAATTGTTATAGATGATGGATCAACAGATGGTTCTAGAAAAATTGCTAAAAAATATGCAGACATCTTTTTGAGTCAGAAACATCAAGGACCAGGTGTTGCAAGAAATAAAGCTGCAAAAATAGCAAAAGGGAAAATTTTGGTATTTGCAGATGCTGATATGTACTTTGACAAAAATTACGTAAAAATGCTCGTAAAACCAATTCTTGAGAAGAACGCATTTTCTTCATATACTCTGGATGAATATATTGCAAATCCTCAAAATTTTTGGGTTAAATGTTACAAAATAGATAATGGATTAAAAGATAATAAGAAAAATGTTTTCTCAAAAGATCAACATAATTATTTTAGGGCAATAAAAAAAGATTTTTTTCTTATGTCAAATGGTTACGATACAAGAAAGGGATACGTTGATGATCTCATAGAAAACGAAAAAATAAATTCATATTTAGCAACAAATGCAATTTGTTATCATAATAATCCGTCAAATCTTTTTGATGTGTTTATTTCGTCGAGATGGATTGGTAGGAGTCCCTTTTATAAACTTACAGTAAGGAATGTTTTTAGATACTCGATAATAAACTCAATTTTGAATACTTGCAGAAAGGTTATGAAAGGAGCCCCTTTAGGATATTTTTTCTATAAAAGCGTTTTTGATTTTGGGATACTAATAGGTATTCTTTTTAAGAATACAAAGGCGAATTACTCAAAGTAATTATGAACATTATTAAGCAATTTTTTTACAAATCATTCCCTGGCGTTTATAAGTTGCTATCTGGTAATGCAATATATAGTTACAAATTTAAAAATTTGCCGATAGATTCATATCTACATCCTGTGCATAAAATTTCTAATTCACAATGGGTTTTAATTGGAGAAGGTGTAACGATAGAAAAAGATGTGTGGATCAATATTATTAAAGAAAAGGATAAACACGGAAATCTAAAAATAGGTAAAGGCGTAAAAATTGGACAGAGATGTACCCTTTCTTGTGCCAATTCTATAGATATAGACGATAATGCCCTCATAGGCTTAAATGTATATATCGCTGATCACGAACATTCATATCAAAATGTTCGAAAATCCATTATGCATCAGGGGATTGTAGGTAGCAAAGAGATTTATATTAAGAAAAATGCTTGGATTGGCAATAACGTCATAATTCTTGGTCAAAAGAAAATTATAATTGGGAAAAATTCAGTTATTGGCGCAAACTCTGTAGTTAAAAGTAGTATTCCTGATTTTTGTGTTGCTGTAGGGAATCCTGCAAAAGTAATTAAGAGATATAATTTTTCAAAAAAGAAGTGGTTAAAAGTAAAAAAATAATTTAT
>DASVYQ010000070.1:0-53196 GCA_036392095.1 Patescibacteria group bacterium | reverse complement strand
TTTGGTTTTTAAAAATTTTTTTTGAAAAAAAGAAGAACAAAATAATACTTAATAATCCAAAAAACCAAGATAAAATCTTTGCTCCTTGCTGATTCCCATCTACTAATGCATACATTATATATAAAAGAGGAGGTTTATTATCCCAAATCCCAGTATAAAGCATTCTGCCGTGCCTTAAAGCAAATCCAATTACTTCATAAATGCCTTCATCACCATACCAATACGGCTCAAAAAAAGAGGGGAGTCTTAAAAGAGTAAATATACAGGAAACAATAATTAAAAAAATAGTATTCTTATGGGCAGCAAGAGCTAAAAGTTTTTTCATAGTTTCTCTGTCACTTTATATTCTATACGTTTTCCAAACATAAGTTGAGTATGCGAAATAAGGGCAGGTAATGCCCCTAAGAAAAATCCTACTATTGGAAGCAAGACAAATTCAAGTGGGAAAAAGAATTGTCTTGTTTTTGAAATTTTTTGTGTTTCTCTTCTGTTCCTATAATCTATAACTATCATCGTAAGTGTTGCAAAAATACACATTGTTAAAATAAATCCTGCCAATTGAGGTAATTTGTACCCTAAGTTTGTTCTTGCAAAAACAGGATTTACGAAAGTAATGATATTGGCTGCAACGGTAATAATAAACCAACTAACTGGCCAGAGAAAATGATCTAATAGCACATGATAAAGCATAAGAGTTTTTCTTACAAATGGAACTCCAGGTACCGTAAACCACCATTTAATAAATAATGGATCATCAGAAACTCCCCAGGACCATCGTCTTTCTTGTTCATATTTATTTTTTATACTTTTCCAATAAGAAGATGATAGTGGAGCATCCATAGATGTTTTTAAGAACATTGGAACAACCCAAACATTTCCTTTAAGTGCAAAGAAAGCTTTAAAGAAAATTCTATAATCTTCAGGAATTACATCTACATCCCAAAATCCAATATCAGAAAGCATTTTAAAAGAAAGAGAGTAAGTAGAGTTTGAAACCAATCTATCTCCTTGAATTAAAAGTGCAGTTCTCCAAAGAGAGCCAAAGAATGCGAGTACTCTCACAGGTGCTGGAACATCCCAGAAATTATTATAATTTACATTTGCAGATTGCCAGAATTTATTATGTCGTTTTTCATCTGATAAAAAACTATAAGAAAGATATGCAAAATATTGTTTGTCAAAAATTGAATCAGCATCTACAGAGGAAATAGTTGCATAATCAATATTAATTTTCTTTGTGGTAACCAATTTTTTATATGCTGCTTTTGCTCCATAGCTTTCATTAGAAGATTTTCCTTTTACTTCTCCTTTAATATCTGGATGGAAAGAAGCAAATATATCACCAAAAATCGGTTTAAATTCATCTATTAATTGTTTTGCTTTTTCTTTTGCACCTTCTTCTCTTTCTTCCATTGCTAAGACAACATACAAGCGTTTTGCAGGAAAAGTTTGTTTGGCAATAGTTGCAATGGTTGCTCTAAGTTTTTCTGTTTTCTCTTTATAATTTGGGATGACAACAATATGGCTATTCTCTTCAAAATGGGAAAGTTTTTTTGCTTTTTCGACCCAATTTTCTTTTTCTGCTTCTTGAATTCTTTTTGAAGCAATAAAAGCCATAATTGTTAAAGAAAATGATTTATAAAACCAATAAATGTCAAAAAAAAGAATAAAATAAGCAAGGAATGTTGGAATAAGCAGTGCTCCCCAAATTGGGAATAATATAAGTGTCCAAGAAATAAACCCAGGTAAAATTTCTAGGAATCTTCGTGTTTTAACAGGGTACCGGGTAAAAATCCATGCAAAAAATGATGTCATACAATCCCAAAAAGTTTCTTTGCATTATTTGTAGTGATTTCATTGATTTCATCAAACGAAACACCTTTAAGTTTTGCGAGAAACTTACCTACGATTATAACATGAGAAGGCATGTTCCTGGTACCTCTAAATGGAATAGGCGTTAAAAATGGACTATCGGTTTCTGTGACTATTCTATCAAGTGGAGTTGCCTTGGCTAATTCTTCAAGTCTTACTGTTTCTTTCGGAGCTAGTCCTGGATAGGTAATATTGCCGTCAAAGCCAATAGAAAATCCAAGATCAAGTGCTTCTTTAAGAACTTGCATATCTGCAGCAAAGCAGTGAAACATACCTGGGTTATCTCTTTTTAAAATATTCTTGTGATGTTTTAGAATTTCTATAACATCTTTTCCTGCATGTCTGTTATGAATTTGTATAGGTAAATTAACCCTATGTGCAAGTGCAATTTGTGCTTCAAATATTTGTTTTTGAAGTAGTGGATCAACAATACCATTCGATTGATATTCATAATAATCCATACCAATTTCTCCAATAGCAACTACTTTTAATTCTTTTGCTAACTTTTCTAAATCACTCTCCCATGAAGATGAAAGATCATGTTTATCTGCATGATGTGGGTGAACTCCAACAATTGCATACAAATGCTTGTGTTTTTGTGCTAGTTCGACTGCTTTTTGGCTTGAATCTAATTTTGTCCCAACGTTAATGATGTTACTTACACCTTCACTTAATGCTTGTTGAATAACATCTTCAACATCTTTTTCATATGCATGAAAGTTTAAATGGCAATGGACGTCTATCATATGGTAATTATACCTTATTTGCAGATGAAGAAGGAAATTGCATATGGATTTTTTATATTTTTACAATCTAATGTATTTTTAACTTGAATAGTATTCTTTTTAAGATAATAATAATTATCAAAAATTTTTATTGCTGAATTAGGAATTGAGATAAAAGAAACAATAATAGATAGAATAACAAAAAAAATAAGTGCTGCAACCTTCATGCTAAAATAATAGTAAAAACTAGGATGAATCAATTGAGAGTGAATGTGAATCACTAAACAAGAATTTTACTTAAAAGTTGCGGATTTAATTGATATACTTTATCTTTAGAAATAATAAGTTTAATGCTAGCATATTGAGAAACTTTTTTATTGACAATAAGCATTGTGTCATAAACTTTTCTCCAATTATTTTCTAATTCATGTTCTCCAAATTTTTCTAATAATTCATCTGTTTCCCAATGTTTTCTAGGCGCTGAAAACAGAGTTGCACAAAGAGTATATTGGTTAGTTGCGTAAGGAATTGCAATTTCAAGATCGTCAATATAAATAGTACTGCTTGCCTTATTGAAACTAATTTTTTTAATCTCTTCTTCTTTAAATCTATTTTCTCGCAAATATTTATTTAAATACCTTCTGATAACCCAAAGTGCAAACGTTGCAAAAACAACCGTAATAATAAAACCATAAATTAATTTAGAAATAATATAATTAACCAAAATATTGTCAATAAAACTTATTGATTTCCCAACAACTAAAACACCTACAGTATCATTGTTGGAATCTGTAAGTGGAGTAGCATACACAATAAATTTTTCACGTGTTTTGTTATCTTGAATTTGTTGAAAACCCGGATTGTCAATTAAATTTCCAACATAACTGCTATCAATAAAGTTTGGAATTCTATCAATACTGTTGCTATTATTACTTTTTGCCAAAATTTTATTGTATTGATCAACTACTTGATATGCTACATCATAGTTTAAATCTCGTGGATCAATAGAAATATTTGTAATTTGGTCATTTTTAACAATTATTTTTGATGCAATAATATCTGCTTCATTGGAAATTTTTGTATCTACAGATGTATTATCATCTGTTGGATTAAAGTATGAAACAGTAATGACACCGATAACAGCATTGTTACTTCCTGTAACAAGTTTTGAGTACATCCTCCACTTTTGATTTGTTGGCGTATTAATTGTTTGAGGTGTGGTAAATGTTATTAAGTGCTTAAAATCTGATGTATCTAAGTATCCAAAAACTGGTTTCCATCTGTCTACTACATATCCATCTGACCCCAAAATATAAATTGGATATGTATCAGCTGCATTTGGGTCGGCATTGTATCTATATAAATTCCATTTTCCATTACTATAATTAATGTCATTTTCTATCCTCTTAATAGATGTAAGTACATAGTCTCTGGAATCTTTTAATGCTGATTCATAAACAATAATAGAGCCAACAACTACTTGGAGTAAAAAAGAAACAAAAAAAAGTATAGAAATAATTCTATAAATACTTTTGTTAAAGCTTATAAAAGGTTGTTGTCCCAACATAAATATATTTTGTACAGCTTTTACGTATTATACTCACTACAAAGATGAGAGTCAATTATAGGATAATGTGAATCACATATTTGCTGTCAAAAATTGACAACTAGATCCTGGGGAAAAGAGGAATTTGAGAAATAATTGAAGTTTGAGAAAATTGATGCAGAATTTTTTCTGCTGTTTGGGGTAAAAAGGGCTGTAAAGCATATGCTATGTGCAATATTTTTGTTACATATGATTGTAAAACGGGAACAGCTTTTTCTTTTTCTAGTGTCCATGGTTGGTCTTTATTAATTTCTATGTCTATATTTTTAATTTCTCTCCAAATTTCTTCAAGAGCTAAATTAAATTCAAAATTTTCGAGGTGCATATAATAGTTGCTAAACGAGACCTTAGTCGGAAGTTCTGAGTTTGCTCCAACTTGATGTTTCTCACATAACTTTGCAACACGTGCAACTAAGTTTCCTAGTCCGTTTGCCAAATCAGCATTATAAACTTCTGTTAATCTTCTCTCAGAAAAATCTCCATCTCCTGTTGATGAAATCTCACGAAGTAAATAATATCGTAATGTATCTGTTCCATATTTGGTAATCATATCTATTGGGTCAATAACATTACCTAATGTTTTAGACATCTTCTGCCCGTCTACTGTTAAATATCCATGAACAAAAAGTGATTTTGGAAGTGCAAGTCCAGCAGATTGTAAAATTGCCGGCCAATAAATTGCATGAAAACGAATAATTCCTTTTCCAATAACCATAACGTCTTGAGGATTCCATTTTTTATATAAATTCTCGTCCCATCCAAAACCAATACCTGTTTGGTAAATATTTAGTGCATCAAACCAAACATACATAATTTGATTTGGATCATTTGGTACAGGAATACCCCAACCACGTGCCCTCTCTTTACTTCTGGAAATTGAAAAATCTTGTAATCCCTTTTTAATAAAAGATAAAGCTTCATTTTTTTTAAACTCTGGTGTTACTTTTAAAAGATTTTTTGTAAGAAGTTCTTCTAAAAAATCTTGATATTTAGAAAGTCTAAAAAAATAATTTTCTTCAGAAACTTCATCTAATTTTCTTCCAGGATGCTCAAAGCATTCACCGTTTTCATTTAATTCTTCTTTTTCATAAAATTGCTCGCAACCAACACAATAAAGACCTGTGTATGATTTTTTATAAATATCTCCATTTTTTTCGCATAATTCCCAGAGCTTTTGTGAAGAAGGAAAATGTTTTATGCTGTCTGATCCTCTTTGCCATATATCAAATTGGATATCTAATTTTTTTGCAACATCTAAAAATTCTTGATTATGTTGATTTGTAAATTCTTGTGGTGTTTTTTGTGCTTTTTCTGCTGCCTGAAAAATTTTTAATGCATTTTCATCTGCTCCACACAAATACAAAACATCTTGATGTAAAAGCTTATGGAAACGCCTTATAACATCTGCATATACAAATTCTTGTGCATGGCCGATGTGTGGCTTTGCATTAACATAAGGAATTGCACTAGTAATATAAAATTTTGACATATATCGCTCAAATTGTATCAAAAGCAAATGGTTCTCACAAGGCTATTTTGCCTTTAGAAAAAACATTTCTACGACTATAAAAAGTAGGAAAAGAAGAAGTAAAAAGAATAAACTTGTAAGCCCAAGCAAACGAATAATTAAATATAAGGCTAAAAAACTGCCTATAATGATTCCTTGAATTTTACTGGCTAAAATAAATCCTAAAATTCCAGCAACAGCAAAAAAAAATAATACAAAAAAAGGAATAATTATGGAAATATGAAACATGCTTAGCGTTATGACAAAACTTGGTGAAATTGTTTTAATTAAAAAAATTAATAGTAAAAGAGATAAAATACCTAAGAGTAAAAATGTTGTAGATCTATCTTTATTTTTGATAATTGCTTCTCTCACCTTACTATCATAAACGCATGTTGTTTTTGATACAATAGTTTTATGCAGAAACCACTATATATAGTATGGGGAAAAGTAGAAGCAGGGAAAAAAAGAGGAAGAGCATTAGGTTTTCCAACAGCAAATATAAAATTGCATAAAAATATTCCCGAAGGAATTTATGCTGCAAAAGTAAAAGTCGACAAGATTGATTTTTTGGCAGCAACATTTGTTGGTAAAGCAAAAACATTTCAAGAAACAAAAAGTAAAATAGAGCCGTTTCTATTAGAATTTAACGGTAATTTATATGGGAAATGGATAACGATCACTCTTTTTAAAAAAATAAGGGACAATATGAAGTTTGCATCAGAAAAAGAATTGTCTCGCCAAATGGGAAAAGATGTTGAAGATGTAAAACATTTCTTTACATCTTAATTATTTTTATATAAAAAAGCGTAATCCTTTTTTCTACTGTATTTCCAATCTTTAAAAGCATAAGAAGTAGCAATAACTCTTGCAGAGGGTTTTATTTCTTTTTTTAATTTTTTTTCAATTCTTTTAATCAAATAAGAAATTCCGTAACACGTAATTACATCATATGAAGAAAGGTTGACGTGGAAAAAATTTTTCCAATGAATAAATGCTTTGCCTGTTAGACCAGCTTTTCGTATGTTCCATCTAGAAAGGAGGACGTAAAAAAGATTTAATTCATATCCGTGAGCTATTGCTCCTCTTTGCGCCATGGCAATAACGATTCGTCCATCGCCACTTCCAAGATCAACTGCTTTTTCTCCTTTTTTTATGTTTGCTAGTTGTAACATATCTTTTATCCTTTCTGGATGAGTAGGTAGGTAAGGAATGCCTCCAAAAATTGTTGTAAAAATAAGTGAAATAAGAATAATAAGTAAAACGATTAATAAGATAGAAATTGCAAAAAAAATAAAATATAGCTGCATAGGTTTGAGGGTTTTCTTAGTATAGCAAATTAATTCGTTTCTGATTTATATCCTCGGGCTAAAATTGTTAGAGAAATTGTTTCTGCTCTTTGAAAGACTCTATGTAAAAGAGGAATAATAATTGCTGCAAGAGAAGAAAAAGAATTTGTTTTTATATTTCTTGATTTTTGTACAATTTGAATTTTTTCTGCTTCAGAAAGAATTGTTGGGATTAAATAAGCTGTAATCATAAGAATAAGCATAATATCTTCTGGCAAAAAATCAAATAATTTAATTAATGCAAAAAGGGAAGTATACGAAAGGAAAGTGAGTACAGAAAGACTAATAATAATAATTTTGGCTGCTGCAATAAAACCAAATAAAAATCGTTCTGTAAAGGGAGCCCAAATATAAAAAATAAGTTGGAAAATAATGATTGCTATACCAATTGGAATAATTGCTAGTAATCTTTTTTTAATTTGAGCTTTTGCAAAATAAAGCAGTAATAACAGAATTATAAAAAGTATACTTAAAATAAGTGGATTTCTTATAGAAAAGACAATCCAATTAAATACAAGAAGAGTTACTAATTTTACTGCAGTAATACTTTTTTTCATCGTATTGGTTGGGGAATTTTAATTCCAATTTTTCTTAACTCTGTTTTATGAGCAAATACTTTTTTAGTGGTGTCATTAAAAAGAATTTTTCCTCTGTTTATAATAATGGTGTGTTTTGCGTGAGCAGATAAGAAATCTGTATCATGTTCTATAACAATAATAGTTTTTCCATGTTTTTTATTTAATTCGTCCAAAATTCTATAAAGATTTACTGCTCCTTGATAATCTAACATTGCAACAGGTTCGTCTAAAACAATATATTCGGTATCTAATGCTAATACAGCAGCCAAACAAATTTTCTGTTTTTCTCCCAAAGAGAGAGTTTGAGGGTCACGATTAGCAAAATCTTCCATGCCAACCATTTGTAAAGCATTCTTAATTTTATCTTCTGCATTGTGTAATTTTATATTTTTTAACCCAAATGCAATCTCCTCTGTTACTGATAAATTAAATAACATAAAATCAGGATTTTGAAATACCATCCCTATTTTTTGTGCAAAATAAGAAACGGGTTTTGTTTTTGTATCAATACCATCGACAGTAATTGTTCCTGAAAATTGGCCATGAAGCTCATGGGGGATAATGCCGTTAAGCATTAATGCCAGAGTTGTTTTTCCAGATCCATTAACACCAGTAACCCCAACAAAAGATCCTTTTTCTATTGCAAAAGAAGCGGCATCGATTTGTAGTTTATTTTTTGAGTAGCCAAAAGATACATGATCAAATATAATTCCATTTTTCATAAGGTTATTTTACTCTTTAGGTAGAAAGCGGTCCAGGCGGAATTTATACACAATAATCCATGCAAAAGCTACATCTACAATCGTTTGAACAATATTAAACAAAGCAATAATGTACCAAGGAATAATTACCATTGCTTTTGCAGCAGTTAGTCCTGTCCAAATTGGAATTGCATAGTAATAATTAACTGGAATAATAATAATACATCGAATAACCATTGCAAAAAGAATTGGCAAAATAAGATGTTTTAGAGATTTATAGTAGGAATATGCACTTTCTTTTTTTATTGCCCAAATGCCTAGCAGAAACCAAACAGGGAACGATGCTAACCATTTCATACTTGCTCCAAGCCATGTATCTGGAGCAAAAAGCGTAATAATAATGGCACCAATAAGAGAGACAATAAAAGACATTCGAAGCCCAAATAAAAACAAACCAATAATCCATGTTACGGCAACAATATCAATCCACATACCAAACTGTGGAGATTGATACCCAATATGAATTAATTGTAAAACTGCAGAAATAGCAGAAAGTCCTGCTGCTAATGCAATTTCTTTTGTTGTTAATCGTTTTTTTATCATAAAAAAAGCACCCTTTTGGGGTGCACAAACTAGCTAACCTAAGTTAGCTTGTACTTTCTTTTATCCCGACTGTACGGTCGCTACCAGAACTTCCCTGGTTCCTGCTTTATTTCTAAAGCTCGTGGAGTATACCACCGATTTTGATTTACACAAAACCCCGAAAGTGTTTTTATCATAAACTTCTTTTAATAACTTGTCAAGCAAAGGAATGTACTTATAGGATATTGACACAATCTAGCAGTCATGATAAATTAGTGCTAATAGGAAAAGTTTTATGAGAAAAAGTAAAATATATGCATGATTTAACTCAAAGACAAATTCAAATTCTTAAAAGTTTAATCGAAGAATATATTGAAACAGCCGAAGCAGTTGGTTCTGAAACTTTGGAAAAAAAACATAATTTAGCTGCTTCCCCTGCAACTATCAGAAATGAAATGGTTGCATTGGAAAGACTAGGATATCTTAAAAAACCTCATACGTCAGCAGGTCGCGTCCCAACCCCAATTGCGATGAAGTTTTATGTAAAACAGCTCATGAAAGAAAAAGAACTTTCTGTTGCAGAAGAAGTAGCTCTTAAAGAAGGAGTATGGGATTTTAGGGAAAAAGAACAACAGTGTCTACGAATGATAGTTAAATCTTTAGCTGAAAAAACAAAAACATTGGCTATTGCAACAACAGATGAAGGAGATATTTTTGCAGCAGGGTATGCAAATATCTTAGACATGCCAGAATTTTACGATATAGATATAACTCGAGGTTTATTGTCTGCGATAGATGAATTTGAAACTTTTGAAAGTGTATTTGGAGTTCAAGAAGAAGATGATGAGATTCATATTCTTCTTGGAGATGAATTAGGGCCAAAATTAAAAGGTCCATACGGATTTGTATTCACCAGATACAAAACTCCATTGGAATTAAAAGGAGAAATTGGAGTACTTGGTCCAACTAGACTTAATTACACTCAGGTAATTCCAACTGTGAGATACTTTGGTGATTTAATTGAGGAAATAGCAAAAGGCTGGTAAATATGGATAAAAAACAAGAAGAAAAAAATGAAGAAATTCAAGAAGAAATTGCAGAAGAGCAAGAAAATATTCATGCAGATTGTGAACAAAAATTAACAATTGCAGAAGATAAATATAAAAGAGCATTGGCGGATTATCAGAATTTAGTTAGACGAACTCAGGAGCAAAAGCTTGAATGGGCAAGATCAAGCAACAAAGAGTTACTCTTGAAACTTTTGCCGGTTTTAGATACACTCATGTTGGCACAAAAGCACATTCAGGATAAAGGATTGGAAATTAGCATAAATCAATTCTTAAGGCTTCTTGAGGATGAGGGAGTAACAAAAATAAAAACAATCGGAGAAGAATATACTCCGCACATAATGGAGGCAGTCGGAACAACAAAAGGAGAAAACAATAAAGTTATTGACGAAGCACGAGCAGGATTTATGATACATGATTCAGTTTTAAGAAGTGCACAAGTAATTGTAGGAAAAGAAGAATAATATGGCAGATTCAAATAAAATTATCGGTATTGATTTAGGAACAACCAACTCATGCGTGGCTGTTATGGAAGGTGGACAACCAAAAGTTATCCACTCAGCAGAAGGACGCAATGTTATTCCATCCGTTGTTGATCCAAAAACACACGTTGTTGGGGATGTTGCAAAGCGACAAATGGTATTAAAGCCATTTGAAACAATTTATTCTGTAAAGCGCTTAATGGGTCGAAAATTTAGTGATCCCTCAGTTCAGCGTGACATGAAGTTATTGCCATACAAAGTTAAGGCAGGCCGAGATGACATGGCAGTTGTAGAAGTAGATGGTAAAACCTATACCCCACAAGAAGTTAGTGCAATGATTTTGCAAAAAATTAAAGCAGATGCAGAAAGTTATTTGGGCGGTAAAGTGACAAAAGCTGTTATTACTGTTCCTGCATATTTTGATGATTCTCAAAGACAAGCAACCAAACAAGCAGGAGAAATTGCTGGTCTTGAAGTAATGAGAATTATTAATGAGCCAACCGCAGCAGCTTTGGCTTATGGATTAGACAAGAAAAATGCACATACCATTGCAGTTTATGATTTGGGTGGAGGAACGTTTGATATTTCTGTTTTGGAATTAGGAGAAGGAGTTTATGAAGTTAAATCAACCAATGGAGATACACACTTGGGTGGAGATGATTTTGATCAGGCTATTATTGATTACATAGCAGATGAATTTAAAAAAGAAAATAATATTGACCTTAGAAAAGATCCTCAAGCATTGCAAAGACTTAAAGAATCTGCAGAAAAAGCAAAAATTGAATTATCTAGTTCTCAAGAAGCACAAATTAATCAGCCATTTATTACTCAGGGTCCAAGTGGTCCACTTCATTTGACCATGACATTAACAAGAGCAAAGCTTGAATTAATTGTTGATTCATTAATTCAAAAAACAATAAAACCTGTTGAGCAAGCAATTAAAGATGCAGGAATTTCTGTAAAAGAGATTGATGAAGTTGTTATGGTTGGAGGAATGACCAGAATGCCAAAAGTTGTGGAAACAGTTACCAAATTCTTTGGCAAAGAACCAAACAGAGGAGTTAATCCAGACGAAGTGGTTGCAGTTGGTGCAGCAGTCCAAGGCGGAGTTTTGGGCGGAGAAGTTTCAGACGTGTTGCTCTTGGATGTAACCCCATTAACATTAGGACTCGAAACATTAGGTAGTGTGTCTACTCCACTTATTCCAAGAAATACAACTATTCCAACAAGTAAATCTCAAGTTTTTTCAACCGCAGCAGATAACCAAACTCAGGTCGAAATTAATGTTTTGCAAGGAGAACGTCCAATGGCTGCAGATAATAAATCTTTAGGCAGATTCATACTTTCTGGAATTCCACCTGCGCCAAGGGGAGTACCACAAGTAGAAGTTACTTTTGATATTGATGCATCGGGAATTTTGTCTGTAAAAGCCAAAGATAAAGCTACCGGCAAGGAACAATCAATCAGAATTACAGGTAGCACTGGATTATCAAAAGAAGAAGTAGAAAAAATGACAAAAGAAGCAGAAATGCATGCAAAAGAAGATGAAGAGAAAAAAGCAAAAATTGAAGCAAGAAATCAAGCAGACTCACTTATTTTCACTGCTGAAAAATCTTTGAAAGATGCAGGAGATAAAGCTCCAGCAGATATAAAATCTCAAGTAGAAGAAAAAGTAAAAGCACTGAAAGATATTTTAGACACAGGAAGCAAAGAAGAATTAGAAGCAAAAACAAAAGATCTTTCAGAAACATTGCAAAAAGTTGGTGAGGCATTATATAAAGCAGCAGGAGACCAACCAACAGGTGCAACACCAGATGCTTCACAAGAAGTAGGTGCAAAAGAAGAAGATGGCAAAAAAGGCGATAAAGGTGATGTCCAAGAAGGAGAAGTAGTAAGCTAAGTCTTACTGGTTGTTCTTCGTTAATAAGAAAACAGTAGCAAAGCGCTTATGAGCGCTTTTTTAGTACAATAGAAAGTATATGGCAGAGGATTATTATCAAATATTAGGAGTTTCAAAAACAGCTTCAGCAGATGAGATTAAAAAAGCTTATCGAAAGTTAGCTTTGCAGTATCATCCCGACCGCAATAAAACAAAAGAAGCAGAAGCAAAATTTAAAGAAGTAACCAAGGCATACGAAGTATTGTCAGATGCACAAAAGCGTCAAACCTATGATCAATTCGGTAGCGCTGCATTTGAAGGTGCAAATGCTGGTGCAGGGCAAGGACCTTTTGGAGGATTTGGTGGTTTTGGTGGGCAGGGTGGTCAATATGGTCCATTTACCTATTATTCAACTGGAAATAGTGGTGACTCTGGAGGCTTTGCAGATCCGTTTGAAATCTTTGAACAATTTTTTGGAGGTGCCTCCCCTTTTGGTAACCGACAAAGAAGACCCGTTTATTCAATAAATATAGATTTTATGGAAGCAATAAAAGGCGTTCAAAAACAGGTATCCATAGAAGGTAAACAACAAACAATAAAAATTCCAGCAGGCGTTGATAATGGATCTAGAATTCGATTTGAAAATTATGATGTATTAGTAGAGGTATCACCTGATAAAAAATTCCAAAGAGAAGGATATGACATTGTGACAGAAGAAGAAATTTCTTTTGTAAAGGCAATTTTAGGAACAGAATTAACTGTTGAAACAGTTGATGGGCCGTTAACCGTAAGAATTCCGGCTGGAACACAACCAGGAATTGTTATGAGATTGCGAGGTAAAGGTGTACCTCATGTGCGCGGAAGCGGCAGAGGAGATCACTACTTAAAAGTTAAAGTTGTTTTGCCAAAGAATGTTTCTGGAAAACAAAAAGAATTGTTAAAAGAATTTGAAGAAGCGCAAAATAAAAAAGGGTGGTTTTAATATGAAAACAAAACAAATTCTTGTTCTGTTATTTGTTGTAGCAATTATTTTAGGGGGATGTATCGCATATTTTGTTCCATTAACCCCATGTCGCATGCAAAAAAATGCAATGTGTACTTTATATAACCAATATTTCCCAAATGTTGATATTCGATCCTTGCTCGCTCCTATACGATCTCACTAATCATTGTTTGTATTTTGCTTATATTGTCCTTATACTAAAATGAGATATGCAAAGTGTAGTAACTCTTGGTTTTGATTTTGTATTTTTTTGGTTTATTCAAGCTCCCAAGGGACTTGTTAATTACTTTGCTTCATTTAATAACGCATTCTTAAAATTATTTTCTTTTAGACAATTTGCCACCACATTTTTTAAACCTTGGAAAAATGAATACAGACAAGGTTTAGTCGGATTCTCAATCACAATGGGAATAATTATTAAATCTTTTATGATTTTGTTTGATTTATCATTACTTTTTGTATTTATAACCGTTGAAATCATTCTTATTCTTGCATTTATTGCATGGCCGTTTGCAACAATTTGGTTATTATTTATGTAATATGTCATTACTAAGTTACGCAATTATTTATCACACATATAAGCATCCGATAACAGGAATACTAAGAATTATTTTTGTTCTCTTTATTCTGTTTCTTATAGTAAGTGGATTTTATCAAGGTATTTTGCCAAAGGGTCCTTTATTTTTCTTTTCTTTTTTTGTTATCTCTGAAGTATTGTTTAGATATAAAGTTATGCGAACAACCCCAAAAATCACCGTTGCTCAAAATAATGGTAAAGATATAGATGAATCATTCACATTCCAGGCATTAGATATTTTTATGTTCTCCCATGACAGTGTAAGTATGATGAATGAATTAATCAAAAAAGCTCACGTTAGGTTTATTATGCAAAAAGCAAATATTGGTAAAGAAGATTTGCCAAAAGTTGTGGTTAATAAAGAAGAAATTGCAAAAAAAGCATTTGAATTGGTTAAAGATTTAAACGGAAGTTTTATTACAAGAATGGATTTATTTGTTGCATATTTACTTCTTATAGAACCAGAAACAAAATATTTATTTAACAAACATTTAAAACCTAATGATTTGTTATACATATTGTATTGGGCAAGATATGAATATCCATTTGAAGAGCATCCGCAAAAAATGCAGGTTGTTTTTTGGGGAACAGGAATTGGAGAAGATTGGACCACAGGATGGACATTAGAAACAAAAAAATATATTACCGATTTAACATACAAAGTTCTTGATGAAAAACCTGCTTTGGTTGGAAGAAGAAAAGAATATGAGCAATTAGTTGCCACTTTATCAAAGCCAACACACAATAATGCCCTTTTAATTGGAGAAACAGGAAGCGGAAAGACATCTCTGGTAGATGCCGTTGCATTAAACAGTTACTTAGGATTAATTCCAGGAAAGTTATACCACAAACATGTATATCAACTTATGATTGGTTTACTTGTTGCAGGAGTGAAAGATGTTGGAGAATTAGAAGCAAGAATTGAGGCTATTTTAGGAGAATTAGAACATGCAGGCAATATTATTTTATACATTCCAGATGTAGAACATATTTTAGGATCAACAACATTTAATTTAGATTTATCAGGCGTTTTGTCCAACTTTTTAAAAGATTCTCATTTACCGATTATTGCAACAGTTTCTCCTGGTGCATTTAGAAAATTTGTTGAGTCACGATCTGGTTTTAGGGAATTTTTTGAAGAAATTAGAATAGATGAACCCACGGAAGAAGAAGCAATTCAAATGCTTTTGGAGAAGGCAAATGAAATTGGAGAAAAAAATCATGTGACTATTACATTTAAAGCTGTTGTCGCAGTCGTACAAATGGCAAAACGATATTTGCAAGACAGATCTCTTCCTGGAAGTGCTGTTTCTCTTTTAACATCAGTTGCAAATAATATTTCACTTGCGCATAAATCAGTTGTTGATGAAGACGATGTAATTGCAAAAGTAGAACAACAAACGCGTGTTGCCATAAGTAAGCCAGGACAAGAAGAAAAGGAATTATTATTACACTTAGAAGATAAACTTCATGAAAGGATTATTGGACAAGAAGAAGCTGTTAATGCAATTGCTCAAGCAATTAGAAGATTAAGAAGTGGCTTAACAAGCCAAACAAGACCCATTTCATTTTTATTTTTAGGTCCAACTGGAGTAGGAAAAACAGAAACTGCAAAAGCATTGGCGACTGTATATTTTGGCGGGGAAGATAAAACAATTAGACTTGATATGAGTGAATATAACGGACCTGGCGCTGTGGATCGCTTACTTGGGTCCCCTCCTGGCTTGGGAGATGAAAAAGGAGAGTTAACAGAAAAAGTATACGAAAATCCATTCTCACTTATTCTTTTAGATGAATTTGAAAAGGCAAGTACAGAAGTTTTAGACTTATTTTTACAAATCTTAGAAGATGGTCGTCTTACGGATAATCATGGAAAGCGGGTTAGTTTTGCAAATACCATTATTATTGCAACTTCAAATGCAGGCGCATTATATATTCAAAATGAATTACTTGCAGGAAAACAAATTAGCGCTGTATTCCAACAGGGTTTGTTAATGGAATTAGAACAAGAACATATTTTTAAGCCAGAACTTATTAACAGATTCGACGGAATTATTGTGTTTAAGCCTTTAACTGCCGCAAATGTTGAGCAAATTGCAAAATTATTCTTAACCGAAATGCAGAAAAAACTGCAAGCACAAGATGTTACTGTAAGTTTTGGGGATGATGTCATTAAAGCTGCAGCCTCAGCAGGATTTGATCAGCAATTTGGTGCAAGACCATTAAGACGATTTATTCAAGATAAAATAGAGGACCTTTTATCTCAAGGAATGCTGCGAGGAAATGTAGAAAGAGGTTCAAGTATTCGGTTGGTTGTAGATGGGTCAGGAAATATCGCAATTGCTTCTTAGCCTCATTTTATGAAAGAAGGGTTGCTACCTCAATCCTAATTTGGTATACTTGTTTTCACTATGCCAGCAGTACAGAGAAGTGAGTTCTTTTTAGCACTTAACCAAGTGGCCACAGAACGTGGAGTTGATGTTACTGTTATAATTGACGCTGTTAAAAACGCAATTTTGGCAGCATACCGCAAAGATCACCCAGAAATTGTTGTAGAAGAATATTCAGTAAGTCTTAATCCAAACAGTGGAGAAGCAAGAATTATGAAAGGCGAAGAAGATGTAACTCCTCCAGGATTTGGAAGAATTGCAGCTCAAACCGCAAAGCAAGTTATTTTGCAAAAAGTAAGAGAAGAAGAAAAACAAGCAATTCTTAGTGATTACAAGCTCCGAATTGGAACCATTATGAATGGTATGGTTTTACGATTTGCAGGACCAAATGTTATCGTAGACATTGGTAAAACAGAGGCTATTATGCCTGTTTCAGAACAAATTCCCCATGAAAAATATCATGTAAACCAAAGACTTTCTGTTTATTTGGTTGAAATTCGAGAAGGAACACGAGGACAAGAATTAGTAGTTTCACGAGCACACAAAGGTCTTTTAGAAGGATTATTCAGACGAGAGGTTCCAGAAATTGCACAAGGAAGTGTTATCTTTAAAGGAATAGCACGAGAGCCAGGTATTCGAAGTAAAATTGCAGTTGCAGCAACACAGTCTGGAATTGATCCTGTCGGAAGCTGTGTCGGACAAAAAGGTGTCAGAGTGCAAGCTGTAATTCAAGAAGTAAATGGAGAAAAAATTGATGTAATCCCTTATCAAGAAGATGCAGTTACCTTTATTGCATTAGCTTTGGCTCCAGCCAAAAATGTAAAAGTAACTCTTAATGAAACAACAAAAGAAGCAACAGTTGCAGTTGCAAAAGATGAGCTCTCATCTGCAATTGGAAAAGACGGTCAAAACGTACGGCTTGCTGGCGAATTAACTGGTTACAAAATTAACATTGTAGAAGCAGAAGGACAACCTGTGACAGAAACTACAGAAGAACCTGCAAAAACAGAAGAACAAGCTGCATAATTGTCTTTTTAGTTTTTTTCCAAACTTGGACATGACAAGATAGCCTCATGCGTGATACAATCGAACATACAGTATGGATAATCCAAATACACAATTTATTCCTCCAGTTGTTTCAGTTTTAGGCCATGTAGATCACGGAAAAACAACTCTTTTAGACGCAATTAGAAAGTCAAATATTGCATCACGAGAACATGGTGGAATTACCCAAAAAATTGGTGCATCTTCCGTTGAAGTTATGCATGATGGTAAAAAGCGCCAAATTACTTTTATTGACACCCCAGGTCATGAAGCATTTGCAAAAATGCGAGGTCGAGGAGCGCAGGCTGCAGATATAGCCTTGCTTATCGTTTCAAGTGTAGATGGGGTTATGCCTCAGACAAAAGAGTCTATTGGCCTTTTAAAGGCTACAAATGTGCCATTTATTGTTGTATTAACAAAATCAGATTCTCCAGAAAAAAATCCTGAAAAAGTAAAACAGCAATTATTACGAGAAAATATTTTGCTTGAAAACTATGGTGGAGAAGTTCCTGCTATTGAAGTATCAGCCAGAAACGGAACCAATGTGAAGGAGCTTTTAGATTTAATTCTTTTAGTCTGGGAAATGCAGCAACAAACAACTCCTGCAGTTGAGGCTACAACAAAGCCGCTAGAGGCAATTGTTATTGAATCTAAGCTTGATCCAAAATCAGGTCCTCGTGCAACAGTTGTTGTTAAAAAAGGAAGTTTGGCAATAAAAGATGAAATTAGTACGGGAGAAACAGTAGGTAAGGTAAGATCTCTTATTACAGATACCGGAGCATTTATACAAAAAGTAGGCGTTGGTGAGGCTGTTGAGGTTTTAGGCTTTGAAAAGGTTCCAGCAGTTGGAAGTATTGTATATAGCAAAAATCATGCTCCAGAAAAGAAAGCACAAGCGCAAATAGCTGCAAGACAAGGCTTCCCGCAAGAAGAAGAAGAAAAGGCAATTACCCTATTGTTAGTGGCAGATACGCAAGGCTCTTTAGAGGCTATTTTGCATTCTTTGCCAAAAGAAGTAAAGCTTTTAAATGCCAAAACAGGAGAAGTTTCTGAAGCAGATGTCTTAATGGCAAAATCAACGGGAGCTATTATTTTAACCTTTAATATAAAGATAAAGGGAGATATTTTAAAGTTTGCACAGCTTGAAAAGGTACTTCTAAAGAATTACACCATTATTTATGAAATGTTAGATGAAATTGGGCAAGTTATTGAAGGTAAACAGCTTGCCATGATGGAGCAAATTTATGGTGTTGCACAGCTTCAGGCAACATTTCCGTATGAGAAAAGTATAGTACTAGGGGTTAAAGTTTTGGATGGTCGAATGGCTCGTGGAGACAAGGTTAGAATTTTGCGAGACGAGCAAATTATTGGTGAAAGTATGGTAACTTCGCTTCGCCAGGGGAAAAATGTTGTCTCTAAGGTCGAAAAGGGTCAAGAATGCGGCCTTATAATTTCACCTTCACTTGACATTACTATAGGAGATATGATAGTATCTCATAGCTAATCTATGGATAATGCCACATTCCAGCGAATTAAAGACCTCGTCCTCAAGCATCAAGAAATTGGTGTTATTGTAGGTCCAAACCCATCTCTTGACGAAATGGCAGCAGGTTTAGGTATGTTTCTTAGCCTCAAGCTTATGGGTAAACAAGTAGCAATTGCAACGCCAACCCAACCAACAGTTAGCCTTTCATCCTTGGTAGGAATAGATAAAGTACAAAGTAGTCTCGGAGGCGGAATTGGCGGAGATTTAACTGTTGCATTCCCTTATAAAGAAGGAGAAATTGAGAAGGTTTCTTATACTCTAGAAAACGGTTTCTTAAACATTCAAGTTAAAGCTGGAGAAAAAGGACTTTCTTTTAGTCAGCAAGATGTGGAATTTAAGAGATCTGGAAAAATGCCAACTCTCTTATTCTTTGTTGGTGTAGCTCACTTAAATGATGTTTCTAGTATCTATATGCAGGGAACACAAGCAGACATTGTTAATATCGACAACAAAGCAGACAACGAAAAATTTGGGAATGTAGTTGTTGTTGATACAAAATGGTCTTCTGTAAGTGAACAAGTTGCAGATTTTGTAACTCTTTTAGAGCCACAAATTGAATTAGACGCAGATACTGCACAAAATTTATTAGATGGAATTGATTTTGCTACAGCCGATTTTACCAGTCCAAGAACTTCTTATTTAGCATTTGAAGTTGCAGGAATTTTAATGAAAAAAGGTGCAACACGACAAAGGGCAAAACAAGTGAGCAATGATTCAACTTCTCAAGGTGTAAATCCAGCAACAAGTGGGTTTTTCCCACAAATTCCACAGCAGCCTATGCAGCAACCTGTGTCTCAACCACAGCCAATGCAACCAGTATGGCAACCACAACCTGTTAGTCAACCAGTACAACCAGCTCAACAGCCGGTACAACAGCCACAACAACCAGTGCAAGAAACACAACAAAACAGTGCTAAACAAACACCTCCACCTGATTGGTTAACTCCAAAGGTATATAAAGGATCAACAATCCTATAAACTTACACCGTTGCGAATAGACCGTGAAACTGCTATAATATACACATTATGCCGCTATCAGCTACGCAGAAAAAGCAAATTATTGATGAGTACGCAACAGTAAAAGGCGATACTGGAAGTCCTGAAGTGCAAATCGCACTTTTGACTTTTAGAATTAACGCATTAACAGATCATTTAAAGGGTCATCCACATGATGTTCACAGTAGAAGAGGACTTTTATCAATGATTGCAAAGAGACGACGACTTATCTACTTCCTCCAGAAGACAGATAAGAAACGGGCCACAGAGATTGCAAATAAGATTGGATTAACAAATTAATATAATGAAATTTACCTCAGTTACGATGGATTTAGCCGGTAAAAAGCTTACCCTTGAGACCGGAAAATTAGCAAAACAGGCAACAGCCGCAGTATTAGGCCGTATTGGCGATACTATGGTTTTGGCAACTGTTGTTACTTCTAAAAAAGAATCAACCTTAGATTATTTCCCACTTTCTGTTGAATACGTTGAAAGATTGTATGCAGGAGGAAGAATTAAAGGTAGTAGATGGGTAAAACGAGAAGGAAGACCATCTGATGATGCAGTATTAACAGGAAGACTTATTGATCGTTCAATTAGACCTCTTTTCCCAAAAGAATATAAAAATGATGTGCAAGTTGTTGTAACAGTTTTGTCAGTTGACGGAGAAAATGAACCAGATATTCTTTCAATAATTACCGTTTCTGCAGCATTAGCTTTATCTCCAATTCCATGGAAAGGACCAGTAGGTTCTATAAGAATGGGATATGTACAACCAGAAGGAGAAAGTAATGGAGAATTCTTAGTTAATCCAGGTGGAGCAGAATTAGCTCTTTCAGAGTTAGATGTTGTTGCAACACAAACAAAAGAAAAAACTCTTATGTTAGAAGCTGGGGCACGACAAGTTCCAGAAAATATAGTTTTGGAAGCAATTAAAAAAGCACATGATCACAACAAAGAAATAATTGCATTTATTGAAGATTTTGTAGTAAAAGCTGAAGCAGGCAAAAAAACAGACGTAAAACCACAGACAACCCTTTTAGAATACGTTGCAAAAATTGAAAAAACATACAAAAAAGAAATTTCAAACTTAGTAGCATTGAGAGCATCAAATGAAGGTGGCTCCTCTGCAGAACAAGATGCAATTATTGAAAAAATTTATGCAGATTTTCAAGCAGAAGGTTCAGAGCAGCCTGATAAAAAATTAATCGCAAAAGCAGTAGAAAAAGTATTTTTTGGAATAATCAGAGAAAACATTGTTAAAAAAGGTGAAAGACCAGACAAAAGAAAGATTGATGAAATTAGACCAATTTCTGTTGAAGTTGGTGTTTTGCCAAGGACACACGGTTCTGCAATTTTCCAACGAGGAGATACACAAGTATTATCAATTGCAACATTAGGTGCAGCAAGACTTGAACAATTAATTGAATCGGCAGAAGGAGAAGAAAAAAAGAGATATATTCATCATTATTCATTCCCTCCATATTCTGTTGGTGAAACTGGAAGAATTGGATTTTTGTCCCGTCGAGAAATCGGTCATGGAGCATTAGCAGAAAGAGCTTTAGAAGCAGTTATTCCACCAGCAAGTGTTTTCCCATACACAATTAGAGTTGTATCAGAAGTATTATCTTCTAACGGATCAACATCTATGGCATCTACTTGCGGATCTTCCCTTGCATTAATGGATGCAGGAGTACCAATAACAAAACCAGTTGCAGGAGTTGCAATGGGAATGATGTCTAACGACAAAGAGTACGTTATTTTAACCGATATTTTAGGATTAGAAGATTTCTCTGGAGATATGGACTTTAAAGTAACAGGTACAGACACAGGCGTTACTGCAATCCAATTAGATGTTAAGACATTAGGTCTTACTTTTGATCAAATTAATGAAACCTTTGAAAGAGCAAGAATAGGAAGAATGTTTATCTTAGATAAAATGCAAGCAGTCATGCCAGTATCAAGAAATCAAGTTTCTGCATATGCTCCAAAGATTAATGTACTCAAGATTCCAGTTGAAAAAATTGGAGAAGTTATTGGTCCCGGGGGACGCATAATTAAAAATATTATTGCAACAACAGGAGCACAAGTAGATGTAGATGATGATGGAACAGTAAGTATTTCTGGAGTTTCAGAAGAAGAAGTACAAGCAGCAACAGATTGGATTAATGGATTAACCAGAGTAATGCAAGCAGGTGAAGAATTTGAAAATGCAGAAGTTAAAAGAATTTTGCCATTTGGAGCATTTGTAGAATTCTTACCAGGTAAAGAAGGAATGGTTCATGTTTCTCAAATGTCTGCACAATATGTAAAAGATCCAAATGAAATTGTTCATATTGGAGATAAAGTAAAGGTTAGGGTATTAGAAGTTGACCAACAAGGAAGAGTTAATCTATCTATGTTGTTTGGTGAAGATGCAAAAAAGCCTGTTGCACCAAGAGGAGAAAGAAGTGACCGCCCACAACGACCACATAGCCCAATAGGAGGAGCAGTAGTCAGACCACAGCACCCATTAGCAAGACAATTTCAAAGAGAAAGAAACGAACAACGAAAAGACTTTAAAAAGCGCTTCTAAAAAGCATAAAGTTTCTTGATTGATTAATCCTATAAAAAAGCTCATAATATACACGCATGGATAAAGCACTTTCTTATATTTCTCTCGGAGGCATTGGTGAGGTCACAAAAAATCTTCATGTATATCAATTAGGCGATGAAATTTTGCTTGTTGATTGCGGATTAGGTTTTGCCGATGAAACCATGATTGGTGTTGATTTATTGCTTCCAGATATTGCCTATTTGCAAAAAGCAGTTACCCAAAACAAAAAAAGAATTGTTGGAATGGTTATCTCTCATGGACATGAAGATCATATGGGAGCATTACCTTTTGTACTGCCACAGCTTCCTGAATTTCCAATTTATGGCTCTAGTTTTACTGCTGCAATGGCAAATCAAAAATTAGAAGATTTTGGACTTCGTCCAGCAGTCAGAGAAATTTCTTTTAACCATGATGTCCAAATTGGCAGTTTTACTATCTCGCTAATTCATGTAACCCACTCAATTCCAGATACATCTCATATTGTTATTAAAACTCCTGTTGGAAATTTTTATCACGGAAGTGATTTTAAGTTTGATTTGACTCCTTTTAGTGGGAAAAAAACAGATTTTCAGGCAATTGCAAAAGCAGGGGTCACGGGAATTAGATGTTTACTCTCTGAATGTTTGGGTAGTGAAAGGCCAGGGTATACTCCTTCTGAAAAAACATTACAAGAACCATTTATTCAGGCAATTCGGGATTGCCAAGGAAAATGTGTTATAACAACTTATTCATCAAATATCTCAAGACTACAACAAATAATTTCTATTGCCGAATCAATGAATAAGCGGATTTGTTTTGTTGGAAGATCCATTATTAAAACAAAAGAATTAGCTCGTCAAAAAGGACTTTTAACATACAATAAATCTCGAGAAGTTCAGCCAGACCAAGTAAAACGATACAAAGATAATGAGTTAGTTCTTTTTGTTGCAGGAAGTCAGGGACAAGAAAATTCAGCACTTACAAGAATTGTTAACGGAGAACATAGAGATATTCAATTACATAAGCAAGATGTTATTATTTTTTCTGCAGATCCAATTCCAGGAAATGAGGTTTCTGTTTATTCTGTTATTGATGCCGTCTCAAAACTTGGTATAAAAGTGTTGTATTCAGATATTGGTGGTAATTTTCATGTATCGGGTCACGGATCATCCTTGGAATTAATGCTGTTAATGTCACTTCTCAAACCACGACAAGTATTGCCAATTAGTGGAGGGTACAGACATATGGTGGCATATAGAGAATTGGCAAAACAAGCAGGATTTACTGAGAAAGATGTTGTTTTAGCGCAAAGCGGACAAGAAATTATTTTTTACAAAGACCGTGTGCAATACGGACAAAAAATTCCATTAAGGCATATTTATGTAGATGAAATCAGTGGAGAACAAATGGAACATTTTGTTTTGCATGACAGACAAAGAATTTCCCAAGAAGGAATTGTTGCAATTATTGCAGAAATAGAAACAGAAACAGGAATACTAACTGGAATGCCTGAAATTGTTTCACGAGGATTGCCAACAAAGGATTCACAAGAAATAGCCAAGATTGTTGGAGAGGCGCTAAAAAAAGCTTTCCCACAAAAAACACAAATTTCTGATTGGAATTATTTAAGAAAACAGGTGAGAGAAGTTGCAGAAAAAGCAATTTTTCAAGAATTTAGCAGACGCCCACTTGTATTACCAGTCGTAATAGAAATTTAAATCTCCGATTCTAGACAAGCTAGTGGTACAACGATATAATAAATTAATCACAACCTGCCTATGGCTCGAAGAAAAAAACTAAAACTTAAAAAAGAGACTATTTACAGCATTTTTGCACTTGGTCTTATTGTTGCTGGAATTCTTCAAGGACTTGCCTTTACTCAACAAGGAGATGCATTAATTGCCGTATATTCTGTACTGAAAGAAAAATTTGGATCCTTGGCAATTATGGCGCCAGTTGGAACAGTGCTTCTTGGTTTTTTATTTTTACGATTAAAATTTATTATTTCTAGGCCTCATGTAACTATCGGATATATCCTTACATTTATTTCTTTATTAGGTTTGTTAAAAACAGGAGTATTTGGTCAAACTCTGTATCAAATTCTTTCGGAAATTTTAGGCACTGCAGGTTCTGATTTAGTATATATTGCCGGTATGTTTATTGGACTTGTTGTTTTCTTTGATACATCGCTTGATGAATTATTTGCCGGATTTATTACGGTTTTGGAAAACTTGAATAAACTTATTCCACATGCTTTTTGGGGAGTGTTTAAATCTAAAAAAATGGTCGTAAAAGACAATAAAGATACGGCAATTAAACAAAAGACCAAAGGAGAAATTCCTGCTTTTGCAACAACACCAGCGAATACTCCTAAAGAACCAGTTGTTAATAAAAAAGATGTACAACCTGCAATGAATATTTCTGACAAATTGGTAACGAATGTGTTGTCTGGAAAAGAGGGTATTTGGGAATATCCCCCATTATCTCTTTTAGCTGAGGGGCCAGGACATAAAGCAGATAGAGGAGATATTAAAAAAACAGCTGCTGTTATTGAAAAAACATTGCAAAGTTTCGGTATTGATACAAGAGTTGCTGAAGTTAATTTGGGTCCTGCTGTTACGCAATATGCTTTAGAGATTGCTCTCGGAACAAAAGTATCTAAAATAACTTCTTTGGCAAATGATTTGGCATTAGCAACTGAGGCACCAACTGGACAAATCCGTATAGAAGCACCTATTCCTGGCAGAAGTTTGATTGGTATAGAAATTCCAAATAGATCATTAGAGGTAGTTACTTTAAGGACCATGCTTTCATCCAACACCATGCAAAAAAGTAAATCAAAGCTTACCGTCTCCATGGGATTGGATGTTTCTGGAAATCCAGTTGTTGCTGATATTGCAAAAATGCCTCACGTTTTAATAGCAGGTACAACTGGTTCTGGAAAATCTGTTTGTATTAATTCTTTTATTACGTCAATTCTTTTTAGAGCTTCTCCCTCTGAAGTAAAGTTTATTATGATTGATCCAAAACGGGTTGAGTTGACAACATATAATGGAATTCCTCATTTACTTACTCCAGTTATTGTAGAGCCAGACAAAATTTTATCAGCACTTAAATGGGCAATGGGAGAAATGGATAGAAGATATAAAACTTTTGCAGAAGCGGGAGTAAGAAATCTTGAGTCTTACAATGAACTATCTGGGTTTCAAGCATTTCCTTATATAGTCATTTTTATTGACGAATTGGCGGATTTAATGGCATATGCGCCTGTTGAAGTTGAAGATGCAATTGCTAGACTTGCTCAAATGGCTCGTGCTACGGGAATTCATTTAGTTGTGGCAACACAGCGTCCTTCAGTTGATGTTATTACCGGCCTTATTAAGGCAAATATTCCGGCCAGAATTGCATTTAACGTTGCATCTTTAATGGATTCCAGAGTTATTTTAGATACGCCAGGGGCTGAAAAATTGTTAGGTCGTGGAGATATGTTGTATGTCCCACCAGATCAGGCAAAACCAAGTAGAATTCAAGGCGCATTTGTTTCTGAAAAAGAAGTACAAAAATTAGTAACCTATCTTAAACAAAAAAATCCAGTGGTTAATTATACAGAAGAAGTTACCCAACAGCCTGTCTTGATTAAAAAAGGATCTGGTGCAACTGCTTCTGCAAAATCAGGGGATGATGCATTAGTTGAAGAGGCAATTAGAATTGTTTGCCAATTTGATAGAGCATCTGCTTCACTTTTGCAGAGAAAATTATCTCTTGGTTACTCAAGAGCAGCAAGGATTCTGGATCAATTACAAGAATTAGGGGTTGTTGGACCATCTGAGGGAAGTAAACCTCGAGACGTTCTCTTAAGGAATGCAGAAGAAGTAATAGCCAGACTTCAAGAAGGATAATACTTTTTCTGCAAAATATGCTACGAGTTGGAGAACGATTACAAAAAGAAAGAACCAGAAAAGGCTTAACATTAGAAGAAGTTGCAAAAGCAACAAAAATTAGACTGCAATTTTTACAAGCTATAGAAAAAGGGGATTACAAATCACTTCCATCGAGTGCATATATCCAAGGATTTATTAGAAATTATGCTGAATTTTTGGAGCTCCCAGTGAGAGAAACAGTCGCAATTTTTAAAAGAGAATTTGATGAAAGAGAATATTTAGGCGTACTCCCAAAAAGCTTTACCAAACCAGAACATAGTGCTCTTGCAGGATTTAGATTTGGATGGACGCCTTTATTCATTATTTTGGGGTTAGTTTTTATACTTTTTTATGTTATTTTTCAATATAGATCTGCCTTTATAAATCCATCACTTACAATTACAGCTCCGCAAGAAAATGCTGTTGTAACATCTCAAATTATTACCGTAACAGGAAAAACAGATCCAAATGATACAGTAACAATTAATGATTTACCTGCATTTACAGATAAAGATGGGAATTTTAAAAAAGACATAACAGTTTTTGCAGGTGCGAATTCAATTACGGTAAAAACAGTGAATAATTTTGGGAAAATTTCTATAGTTGTTCGCCACATAATTCTTAAAAATCAATAAATTCATCTCCTTGACAGAGAAAGAGCATTCTGGCTATGATGAACATATGGATACTGCCCAAATTCTCCTATTTTTAGTAGTTATTATTCTCACAATTCTTCTTGTTGTTTTAGGAGTTCAAGTATTTTTTATCTTAAAGGAATTTAAAAATACCGTTTCCAAAGTAAATAAAGTACTAGATGATGCAGGCGTTATCTCAGAAAGCGTATCAACGCCAATTGCCTCAATTTCAACTGTTTTAACTGGAGTAAAAACAGGTATTACACTTGCCTCACTCTTTAAAAAGAAAAAGAAAATGCATACCAAGGAGGAAAATAATGGACAAGAATAACAATAACCATCATTCTGGCGGTGGATTTATGAACGGCTTTTTTTTGGGTGTTATTGTTGGAGCAGCAATTGTTTTTTTACTGGCTACAAAAAAAGGGAAACAAATACTTAAAACACTTACAGAAAATGGATTTGAAGGTATGTCTGAGTTAACAGATATGTTAGAAGAAAACGAAGAAGAATTTGAAGAAGGGTATACGCAAGAAGGAGAAGCTCCAACACCTGAATCCGCTGTTGCATCAAGAAAACCGATGAAAAGATTCTTCAGAGGAATTAGAAAATAAAAAATATAAAGGATTATTCTCCAAATTTGGCAATGTTTGCATTCTGTTGATCAAGAGTTGCTGCAAAGTGTGTTGTGCCATTACTATCTGTAAAGTAATAGAGATAATTTGTATTTGCAGGATGAAATACGGCAAATAATGCATTAAACCCTGGATTTGCAATCGGTGTTGGAGGAAGTCCAGTATTTTTATATGTGTTGTATGCTGAATGTAATTGTAAATCTGCTGGTGTAATTTGTGGCCACCATTGTCCACTTTTTCCAACTGCATACTGCATTGTTGCATCAGCTTGTAAAGCCATGCCAATGTTAAGCCGATTTTCTAAAACAGATGCAATATTTTTCATTTCTGTTGGATTTTTGCCTTCTCTTTCAACTATTGACGCTAAAATAACGGCATCTTGTTTTGACAACTTGTTTGTTGCACCGGTATAAGCCTGCGCATATTTTGTATTAAAGTTATTTTCCATAGTAGAGATTATTAAATTTATATCTGCATCTGTTGGAAAAAGATATGTGTCTGGGAAAAGATATCCTTCTTCAGCAGTTAGTTTATCTGTCCATGAAGAATCAAATGAAGGAAGTTTAAGTCTTAAAATTTCTGCAATTTCTGTTGCTCGTTTCCCTTCAGGAATAGTAATCCATACATCCATACTTCCATGAGTAAGAGCCTCTGCAATTTGTCGAACATTCATAGATGGAGACAATCGAAAATCACCAGCTTGGATTTTTCCATCAAGCCCTAATTGTTTTATTGTGAAGAAAAAAACGAGTGTACTTCTAATTAAGCCCTGCTGCTTTAAAGAAGCTGCAACATCTCTTACATTTTCTTGTTGTTTTACCACAAACATTTTTTCTGATTTATCACCTGGATTAACAGGTTGTTTTCCAATAAACCAAAAAATAAATACAGCAACTACGAGCAACAAAAAAATTAGTAGTGTAACTTTTAGACGATTCATATTGTTATAAAGGGAAAATGATTTAATGATTCTAAAGCTTCCCTCATATTATACATGCTTTCACTATAGAGAGTATAGAGGAGCTCACCTTTTTTAAATGGTTCATTAATTTTTTTGTTTAAGAAAATTCCAGATCCTTTTTGGTTTGGTGCTCCTAATATTCTTGCAATAACCGTAAGATTTTTACTATCTATTGTTTTTATAGAACCAGAATTTGAAGCGGTAATTTGTCGGCAGTAATTACCTAATTTGCTTGTTAATATACTGCTTGTTACTTTATTATCGCCCCCTTGTGCTTGAATAATATCTTTCATTTTTTCCCATGCTTTCCCGGTTGTTAGCAAATGTTTGGCCCAACCATATCCGTCACCAAATTGTCCCTTAATTTTTTCTTCATGAATATGTTTGGCAATACATAAATCAAGCAATGCTCCTGCTAAGCGTAAGGATCGTTCTTCTAAATCTATTGGTCGGTCAGGTGTTTGCTCTAGCACGCGCAATGATTCTCGGGTTTCCAAAATAGGTCCAATGCCTCTTCCAACTGGCTCATTTGTTTCATGAATTAAAACTTTTAAATGGATGTCAAATTTATGTGCAATATATTCAAATTTTTTCTTTAAAACTTCTGCATCTTCATATCTATGTACTTTTACTGTTTTGCCAAAAGGAAGATCTATAACAACATGATTGCTGCCAAATGCAACCTTTTTAGCCATAATTGAGACAATAATTTTGTCATAACTTTCAAATGTTAATTCTCTTTCAACATGGATCATGACATCATCAGCTGGCGCAATATGAAAACTTCCACCCCAAACAATACATCCATTGGTTTTTTTTACGATCTCGTAAATTTCTTCTCTGGTAAATTCAACTTTACTAAGTACTTCCATATCATCGGCTGTTCCATCGGGTGATGTAATGGCTCGAGAAGAACTTTTGGGAATGGTAAAGCCTGCTGCTGCAACAATTGGAACAATAATAAGAGTTGTTCTGGTTCCCGGAACTCCTCCAATGGAGTGTTTATCTGCAATAATACCTTTAAACTCAAGCCTTTCTCCGGTTTCTACCATGGCCTTTGTTAAAAAATATAATTCTTCGTTTGAAAATCCTTTAGAATATCCGGAGGCAGTAAAATAGGTAGTTAATACATCACCTAATCTGTTATGCGCAATTTCATCCATTACCGCATAGATTTCATCGTAGGTTAATTTTTTCCCAACTAGTTTTTTTCTAATTGCCTCTATTGCTTGATCTTTTTCATCTTTCATAATGTTTGCAAACGTGCCTTAAGAACAAGTCTTTTCCAAATTGTACCAGGTGGAGTGCAGGTAATAAGTGATAAATAACTGTCATCTGTTGTTTGTGCCAAAACAGATGTATTGTCAGGATCGATTACTCGAATAGAAAATATTTTATATGTGTAGGTAATATTATCAACATTAACTAAAATTTCATCGCCAACTTGTAGATTTAAAATATTTGCAAAAATTGTTTTATAGTTTTTTGGATCATACAATGATGGAAGTGTTGAGTGTCCAAAAATAACTGTGTTTCCTTTATCTGGAGGGATACTTGTTCCAGAAAGGTTTACTAAATGTTTTGCTAAATCCGAATCAACAGTTGAAACAACTGCATTAATAATATTTAATTTTGGAATAGAAATTGAATAGTAAGAGACACGAGCTGCTTGATTACCTCCATTATATGTTGGAAACCAATTTTTGGCATCATAAGAATTAGTTCCATCAAAAACACTTAGCTGAGAAGAAAACAAACTGGCAATACTGCCGGGGGTAACAAGAGTAGTTTGCGGAATTGGAACTGCTAATTCTGCCTGAGCTAAAGCAGGGGATACAAATAATTGCCACAAAATAAGTGGAATAAATATGTATAAAGCAACACTTAATCCTGCAAGTGCCACCACTACACCAAAAATTTTTCTAAAAAAATTAATGTTTATTTTTTTTGTTTTTTTATAATAAATTTTATTCATTCGCAGAAACAGAAATATGTATATGTTGTGGAAGTCTTGGCAGGACCTTAGGTAAGAATGGAATATTTGGAACTAATTTAATAGAAACATCTGCAACAGAATTAATGCCATTAAGCATACTAGTTGCTTGAGTAAATGATTTACCTGCAATTTTTTGAGCCAAATCAGAAATGGTAATACTAGGAAGCAATGTCGCTTTCATGTTAAGTGTTGCTGTTGTTGTATCTTTATTCTGTTTTATGTCAGTAACTGTTGTTGAGAGTCCATTTGCAGTAAGCGTTCCATTTGTTTGTAATTGATCTTTCAGGTGGTCTTTTGTGTACGAATCTATATCTGATTTCTTTATCGTAACTGTTTCGTATGTTACTGTTGCAGAAAGTGTAAGATTTTTTGCTTGATCACCTGCCTTATTACTTAAATTTTTATTGCTAATTGTTTCTGAGGTAAAGAATGATGGTAAAATTGTTGAACCATCAGCTTTGCTTTGTAAATCCGCTTTTGCTTTATCTTCAAGATTTTTTATTAAATCCTGTTGGATTTTATCTATATCGGCTGAGGCAACAACATTAATATCTTGTTTTGTTCCGCCGCTAAATGGATTATCATTTTTAGCTCCTATATTTGACGAACTTCCAATAGAAAATTTTGTACCTGATGGGAGATTATAATCAGGACCTATATCTGCTGCAGTAACATTTACGGTAGCTTTTCCTCCTGTTCCAGAATAAGGATCTGCTGCCGGAACGCTTACATCAGAATCTAATGTAAACTTTTTTCCATTTTCAGAAACAATTGTTGTATTTGCAGATAAAGACGCAGGGGAGGTACTTAAATTAAAAATAGTTACTTGTCCTTTTGCAGGATTTCCAATAGATTTTGTACCTGTTGTTCCTTCTGAAAGCGTTCCTTTTTCATCTACAGAAGTTGTTTGTGCAGCAATAATATTTTGTGCTGCATTGGTTGTACCATTTGTTGAAAAAGTAATAGGTTGTGAGTCTGAAATGACTTTTGGTGTTACAAAAAGAGTCACGTTTGCAGAGATTGTTAAAATGTATGCAATAATTCCGCCAATAATAATTACAAAAACCGCAATGGCAATTGCATATATTTTTGCATGAGAAGATGATGATTCTTCTTGATCTTCTGTTTGCTTTATTTTAGGAATGCGTTTTTTAGAAGGAAGTTTTATATGAAAAATAGATACTAATTTCCCCCAAGGAAGTGTTTGTAGTCCCTTTTTAACTCCTGCAAAAAGCAGCATGCCATTAAGAGGTAATCCGCCAGATGCTGTATTTTCAAAAGTTTCCTCTTCTTTGACCTCTTCTGGAATTTCTGCAAATGCTTCATCAAAGTTTGCTGGTGTTTCAAAATTATCATTATTTATTTTGATAGGTTTTTTTTTGCTTCCTGTAATATCCTGATTCTCCACAAATCCAAAAAAATCTGCGCTAACATTTTCATTCAGCACAGAAGATTTTGCTTTTGTATGTATTTTTTTTGGTTCTTCAATTGCTTCTTGTTCTAATTCTTCTTCTTCCTCTGCTTCTGTAGGTTCTATTTCAGGAGTTAGGTCAGGTTTTACGCTAGCTTGTTTTGTTTCTAAATCTTCATGTTTTGCAAATGCAAAAGATTCTTCTTCTTTCTCAATACCTTTTTCTGCTGATTTTTTTCTTGTTGTTAAGGGAACAATTGTATCTTCTCCTGTTACGTTAAAACCCATTTGTGCAGCAGTACCTGTAAGAATTCCTTTAGTTTCAAAACCAGCAGGAAGAATGGTTACCTGAGGAACGTGCAAAAATGGCAATGTTTTACTCCAGGTATGTTTAATAAAGCTTTGTGATAATTTCTCATTATTTTCTTGATTAAATAAAACAATTCGAGAAGGTAAAACTTCTATGTCTGCAAAATGTTTTAATGCGCTATCTACTGCATGAACAATTGGCTCTTCAAGTGGGACTTGCTTTGTTTCTATAATTCGTCCTGCCCGAATAAGCGAAATAGAAATTATTTTTTTACCAATTTCTACCAATACTGCAGAAACCGGTGCACCTTCTTCTTGGGAAAGCAAATGAATAATTGCTTCGGTAAATACTAAAAACCCAATGGGAGTTAAAGCTAGTTCATCGCACATTTTTTTAAGTGTTGCTAAATAATCTTTTTTTATTTTTCCATCAAGTACCCAATCTTGTTTTACGCCAAAAACTGTTTTTTCCGTTTGAATATTTTCTGGGAGAGTTTCTTCAGCTGTACTCACAGCTTTATCTACAGTATCTAATAATTCTTCAAAAGAGACTTCGTTTAAAGAGGTTAGGAAATGTTCTTCTGATCTTCCCACAACGTGCATCATGCCGTTGGTTTCTTCAAAAACAACAGCACCTACTTTTTCATCTTGCAATAGTAGTGCTAGGAAGTAATTTTTTACTTCCTTCTTCCCAAAGGGAAGGGTAAAGGGCAGTTTCATATATTCTTATGATACCACGGCGTAGATACGTTGTTGACCCACGCCAATTTTTTCCTGTTTGGTAATCTTAAATGAGTGAATAATTCCAGTATGCTCAACGTGTGGACCGCCGCAAAATTCTTTTGAATATGCAGTATGGTCACCAGGTTTCCCGGTTCCACCAATAAAGTACACTTTTACGTTTTCTTGATATTTGTCATCAAACAAACCAATTGCTCCAAGTTCTTTTGCTGTTTTTAATGGTAATAATTCAAAATGAACAGGTAAATCTTCATGAATTTTTTTAATAACTCTCTCTTCAACTTTTTTCATTTGTTCATCTGTTAATTTTTCGGGATGACTAAAATCAAATCGCAATCTCTCAGTTGTAATATTTGATCCTGTCTGATGAACATGTGGTCCTAATATATCTCTTAAGGCTTGTTGCAATAAATGGGTGGCAGTATGACCCTTAACAGTTAATTCTTGTGTATCAGCTAATCCTCCTTTAAATTTTCCTGCAGAAGCAGTTTTAGATAAAGATTTATGTGCCTTCATTTTTTCTGCAAACGCTTGATCATCAAAAGTATATCCCAAACTTTTAATTTGTGTTGGGGAGAGACCATGGGTTGAATACAAAATAAATGCATCTTCTGCTGTTATTTCTTTTTCTCCCATTAATTCATCACCTATTATTTTGCCTTTATATTTTTTTTCTATATATTTTTTTGCTTCTTTTCTTGTGTTGGCATATTTTTGTTCTTCTTCTAAAAGAGTATTTTTAATTTCTTCAAAATTTTCTTCAAGTTTTGGATCTGTTTCTTTATATTGCAAAATAATTGCTTCAAGTATTGGAGCAATGTGAATTTCTTTGAGAGCATACAAATGGTCTAAACTTCGTCTAATAAGACGACGCAAAATATAGCCCTGTTCTTTATTAGATGGTTTAATGCCTGCCAAAATAATAAAACTTGCTGCAATTAAATGATCAACAACAATACGCATATTAATTTCATTACCTTTATATGGTTTTTCTGTTTGTTGCTCTAAAGTTTTAATAATTGGATATAAGAGGGAAGTCTTAAATACATCTGGTTGGTTTTCTAGTGCTAAAAGAAGTCTTTCCATACCTCCTCCAAAATCAACATTTGGTTTTGGTAACAGCGCCAAAGAGCCATCATCGAGTTTTCTGTATTGCATAAAAACACTGTTGCAGATTTCTATAAATCGTCCGCAATCGCAATTTACATGACATTCTTGATTTCTAAATGGACTGTTTTCATGTAATTTGAGTTCTGCACCAAAATCATAGAAAATTTCGCTATCTGGACCTCCCGGTTCGCCAGCTGGCATTTTATCTGGCGTACCAGATCGTGACCACCAGTTTTTTTCTGCTTTGTAGTAAAAAATGCGTTCTTCCGGGTTTAATCCTGCTTTTGTAAGAAGATCTTTCCAAATCAAAACACTTTCTTCGTCCTTTTCTACGCCATTGCCGCCTTTAAATACAGTCACATAGAGTCTTTTTGGGTCAAATCCTAAGTCTTTAGTTAAAAGTTCCCAAATCCAAGGAAGCTGCTCTTTTTTAAAGTAATCACCCAATGACCAGTTGCCAAGCATTCTAAAGAATGTTGTATGTCGGTTATCTCCAACTTCATCTATATCTACTGCTCGGAAACAATTTTGTACATCTACTAGTTTGGTTCCAGCTGGGTGAGTTTCTCCTAGTAAATAGGGAACAAGAGGCTGCATACCAGAAGAGGTAAATAGGGTTGTAGGATCATTCTCAGGCACAAGTGGAGCATTTGGAATTCTTTTGTGACCTCTTTTTTCAAAGAAGCTAATGTAGATATCAATTATCTCTCTTGCAGTCATACTTAGTATTATAGCAAATTCCCACGAAAGCTTTTTCCCAGAAATATACTAATTATAGGTATATATGTTTTGTGTTCATATTTGCTCAGGCTTACGCCAGCTTTGAGCAAAATAACAAAAACCCTTGACATCTAAATACAGGTTATGGTATAAACAGGATACCTTAGCAGAAAAATTGCAGGAAGGGTGTGAGCCCTGTCCTTATTTTTTTGTCAAGGACCTGCCACTACAGAAAGTAATTACTGATGCCAAAAACAGATAATATTACAAGACAAAACTGGGGAAGAAACTATACAGTATTGCCAAAGCTTGATCTTTTGGCAATCCAACGTACCTCCTACAAATGGTTTTTAGAAAATGCTATTGGCGAAACTTTAAAAGAAATCTCACCTGTTGATGACTTTACAGAAAAAAACTGGAGCCTTTCTTTAGATTCTTACAGACTTGGCAAACCATCTGTAACTCCACAAGAAGCAATTGCAAAAGGAATTACCTTTGATGCTCCTTTATATGTAGAAGCAACATTGTTAAATAAAAAAACAGGAAAAGCACAAAGACAAGAAATCTTCTTAGGAGACATTCCTCAAATGACAGAAAGAGGAACTTTTATTGTTAATGGTATTGAAAGAGCAGTTGTTAATCAACTTGTCAGATCTCCAGGCGTCTTCTTCACCTCCTCAATTGACCCAGTAACCGGAAAACAACTTTTCAACGCAGAAATCAGACCAGCACACGGATCATGGTTGGAATTTGCAACAACAAGACACGGTACAATTACCGTTAAAATTGATAGAAGAAGAAAATTTGCAGTAACAACATTTTTGCGAGCATTAGGTCTTTCTTCTAACACAGATATTAAAGATAAATTCACAAATGTACAAGACTCAGATGATTATTTAGGAAATACTTTAACAAAAGACGAAACAACCTCAGAAACAGAAGCTTTAATTGAAATCTTTAAGAAGATGCATCCTGGCGAACCTATTGTTTTAGAAAAGGTTCGTGAAAGCATTCACGGTCTTTTCTTCAACAATAGAAGATATGACCTCGGAACAGTTGGACGATACAAAGTAAACAAAAAACTTAATGGTACAGCAGGATTTAATCCAGCAGAAGTAAGAACATTAACAGTTGATGATATTATTGGAACAGTTTCCTACTTAATTAACTTAACTCACGGAATTGGTGTTATCGATGATATCGATTCTTTAGCAAACCGAAGAGTTAGAAGTGTTGGCGAATTGGTTGCAACAACTGCATTCAGAGTTGGAGTGCTTCGATTAGAAAGATCAATTAAAGAAAGAATGTCTCTTATTCAAGCAGATGTTCCAGTTTCTATTAGTAATCTTATTAATGCAAGACCAATTATGGCATCTTTAAATGAATTCTTCCGAACTTCACAGTTATCAACAATTTTAGATCAAACTAATCCACTTTCAGAAATTGACAACTTAAATCGTTTAACCGTTATGGGTACAGGAGGTATCTCTAGGGAGAGAGCTGCCTTCTCTATTCGAGACATTAACGCTTCCCAATATGGAAGAGTATGTCCGATCCGTAGTCCTGAAGGTCCAAACATTGGTTTGGTTACCTATTTAGCACTCTTTACAAGAGTAAACGAACATGGATTCTTGGAAACGCCATATAGAAAAGTTGTTAATGGAAAAGCAACAGAAGAAATAATTTATGTAGATGCAGAAGATGAACAAAAACACTACATAACTCATGCAGGTTCATTAAATGAAAAAGATCAATTTAATGCAGATCGTGTACCTGCAAGATACAGAGGAGAATTTTTGGAAGTTGATAAAGAAAAAATTGAATACGTAGATGTTTCTCCAAGACAAGTTGTTGGAGCATCAGCATCACTTATTCCATTTGTAGCTCATGATGAAGCTAACAGAGCTCTTATGGGTACTCATATGCAATGTCAAGCAGTACCACTTGTTCATCCAGAATCACCAGTTGTTGGAACAGGAATGGAAAATGTTGTTGCTGAAATTATGGGTAGAGTTGTTCGAGCTCCATTTGACGGAATTGTTGCCAAAGTAGATGCAAACGGAATATTAGTAGAAGGAAAAGATGGACAAAAAGCAGGATTCCCAATTCATGCATTTGTTAGAACATCTAATGCAACTTCATACACACAAAGAGCAAAAGTTGTCTTAAATCAAAAAGTTAAAAAAGGCGACATTTTAATTGATGGTCCAGCCGCACAAAATGGAGAATTAGCACTTGGACAAAATCTTTTAATTGCATACACATCTTTTGAAGGTTTGGGATATGAAGACGCTATCGTTATTTCTGATAAATTGGTAAAAGAAGATAAATTATCTTCTATTCATATTGAAAAATATGAAGCAGCAGTTGTAGAAACAAAATTAGGCCCTGAAGAAACAACTAGAGATATTCCAAATGTTTCAGAAGAAGATTTGGCAAACCTTGATGAAGATGGAATTATTGTAGTTGGTAGTGAAGTTGAACCAGGTGCCATTCTTGTTGGTAAAATTGCTCCAAAAGGTGAAACAGAACTTACTGCCGAAGAAAGATTACTTCGAGCTATTTTTGGAGAACAAGCACGAGAAGTTAGAGATACATCTCTTAGAATGCCACATGGAGAAAGAGGAACAGTTGTTAATGTACAAATTCTAGACCGAAAACAAGGTGATGAATTAGAGCCAGGAACAATCAGAAAAATTATTGTAGAAGTTGCACAATTCAGACATGTCGTTGTTGGAGACAAGTTAGCAGGAAGACATGGAAACAAAGGAGTTATTTCAAGAATTCTTCCAGCAGCAGACATGCCATATTTAGCAGACGGAACACCAGTAGATATCGTAATTCAGCCTATTTCAGTGCTTGCTCGTATGAACTTGGGCCAAATTCTTGAAGCTCATTTAGGTTGGGCAGCACAAAAATTAGGCCAAAAAGTTGCTGTTCCAGTTTTTGAAAAGATTTCAGAAGACAGAATCGTTGCATTATTAAAAGAAGCAGGACTTCCAGTTAATGGAAAAGCACAATTATTTGATGGCCGAACAGGACAACCATTTGAAAATCCAGTTGTAGTTGGAATTGAATACATTATGAAACTTATTCACATGGTTGAAGACAAAGCTCATGCAAGAAGTACTGGTCCATATTCATTGGTTACCCAACAACCTCTTGGAGGAAAAGCACAAATGGGAGGACAAAGACTTGGAGAAATGGAAGTTTGGGCACTAGAATCACACAGAGCACGATATATCTTACAAGAAATGTTAACAATTAAATCAGACGACGTTGTTGGAAGAAGTAAAGCATTCGAAGCTATGGTTAAAGGAACAGATATTCCAACACCAACAGTACCAGAATCTTTCCACGTTTTGGTAAAAGAATTACAAGCTTTGGGTATTGGTGTAAAGCCAGTTGGAGCAGCAATTGCAGCAGATGATACAACTTCTGCACCGGCAGCATCAGCAGCAGGAGACGATCCAGCAGCAGCACATACAACAGCAGCAGAAGATGCAGCTGAAGAAAAAACAGAACAAGAAGCAAAAGAACTAGAAGAAGTTTTGGGAGCAGCAGAAACAGTCTCGCCAGAAGACATAAAAGATGATACAATAAAGGCCCCAGAAGCTGAAGAGGCAGCAGAATTAAAGTAATACTATGGAAATGACAGAAAAAATATTAAATGACAAAAAATTAAAGAATTTAAAGTTAATTGACTTTAAATCTTTACAAATTCTTTTAGCATCAAAAGCAGATGTTTTGGCTTGGTCATATGGAGAAATTACAAAACCAGAAACCATTAACTATAGAACCTTAAGACCAGAAAAAGATGGTTTATTTGATGAAAGAATTTTTGGTCCAACGAAAGATTGGGAATGTTACTGCGGAAAATACAAGAGAATTCGATACAAAGGTATTATCTGCGATAAATGTGGAGTTGAAGTTACCCTCTCAAGAGTTAGAAGAGAAAGAATGGGACATATTACACTTAGTAGTCCAGTTGCACACGTATGGTTTTTTAAAGGTGCTTCAAGTCCATTATCAACCGTATTAGACGTTTCACAAAAAAATCTTGAATCAGTTATTTACTATGCATCATACTTAGTAACTGGAATTGATGAAGAAAAGAAAAAAGAAGCATTAAGTAATTTAAGTGAAAACATTGCAAAACGAAAAGATACATTAGAAAGTTCAAAAACAGCAGAAGAAAACAAATTAAAGAAAGAAACAGAAGAAAAAACAAAAGAATCAGAAGAAGGAACAAGTAAACCAGAACAAAAAAAGCTTATTAAAGAAGAATTAGCATTATCTTTAAGACAAAAATTAGCAAGACTTCAAGAAAGAACAGAAGCAGAAAGTAAAAAAATTGATGAAATCGCATCTGCATTAGAAGGTTTATTAAAGAGTCTTAAAGTATCTTCAGTATTATCAGAAGATGAATACTTTAAAGTATTAGAATATGATATTCCAGTTTTCTTCACTATTAAAACCGGTGCGGAAGCAATTTTAGACCTCATGAAACAATTTGATTTTGATGAGGTTATTTCAGAACTTCGAAAAGAATTAGAAAAAGCAACAGGACAAAGATATCTTAAATTAATCAAGAGATTAAGACTTCTTGAAGCAATGAAAAAATCAAATATTACTCCATCCTCTATGCTTATGGAAGTCTTGCCAGTTATCCCACCAGACTTGAGACCTATGGTCCAATTAGCTGGAGGAAGATTTGCAACCTCTGATTTAAACGATTTGTACCGAAGAGTTATTAACAGAAATAACAGATTAAAGCACTTAATGAGTTTGGGTGCACCAGAAATCATTCTTAGAAACGAAAAAAGAATGTTACAGGAATCAGTTGATTCATTGATCGATGCATCACAAAGATCAAGTCAAGTTGTTGCGTCACCACTTCGATCACTCTCTGACATGCTTAGAGGAAAACAAGGTCGATTTAGACAAAATCTTTTGGGTAAAAGAGTTGATTACTCAGGACGTTCAGTTATCGTTGTCGGACCTGAATTAAAACTTTCTGAGTGTGGACTTCCAAAAGAAATGGCTCTTGAGATGTTTAAACCATTTGTTTTGAGAGAAGTTATTGTTAGAGGATTTGCTCCAAACATTAAGAGTGCAAAGAGATTTATTGAAAAACGAAGTCCTGAAGTCTTCGATATCTTGGAAGAGATTACAAAAAATCATCCAGTATTACTTAACCGTGCTCCTACCCTTCACAAATTAGGTATTCAAGCTTTCTATCCAAAGCTTATTGAAGGATCAGCAATTGCACTTCATCCTTGTGTCTGTTCTGGATACAATGCTGACTTTGACGGAGATCAAATGGCTGTACATATTCCATTATCTAAAAAAGCACAAGAAGAAGCTGTTGAGCTTATGATGCCTCGACACAACTTGTTAAAACCAGCAGATGGATCTCCAATTACATTGCCAAACAAAGAAATGGCTTTGGGAGTTTTCTACTTAACAACCTTAAACGAAGAATTACGAAGAAAAGAACTTCCAGCATTTGCAGAATCCAAAGAAGCATTCTTGGCATATGATTTGAAAAAGGTAGCACTTCGAGAACCAATCATGGTTAGAGTTAACGGCCAAACAATTGAAACAACAGTCGGAAGACTTATGTTTAATGAAAAATTACTCTCAGGTATGGCATTTGTTAACGAACCAGTAAAAGCATCTGGAATTAAAAAGTTGGTAACCAGTGCATTAGAAAAATACACATCAATAGAAGTAGCAGATTTAATTGATAATATTAAAGGTCTTGGATTCCACGGAGCAACAATTTCTGGAGTATCTGTTTCTGTATTTGATAACGAAATGGTTGCAGGTAAAGAAAAAATGATTGATGAAGCAGAATTAAAAATTACTAAGATTGAAGAAGAATATCAAAAAGGTCTTATTACCCTTGATGAAAGAAAAAGATTAGCAAACGATGTATGGCTTAAAACCACAGATGAAATGGCAGATCAAACATGGAAAAATCTTAAGGCATCTAATGTAACCCGATTTATTATTGATTCAGAAGGAGCTCGTGCAGGTAAAGAACAATTAAAACAGCTTTCTGCTATGAGAGGTCTTATCTTGGATCCTCTAGGAAAAATCGTAGAATTACCAATTAAATCTAACTTCCGAGAAGGATTAAACATTTTCGAATACGTTGCATCTGCAAGAGGATCTAGAAAAGGTCTTACTGACTCAGCTTTGAAAACAGCAAATGCAGGTTATTTAACTCGACGTTTGGTAGACGTATCTCATGATATTCTTATTCGATCAGAAGATTGTGGAACAACTGATGGTATTATTATTAGAAACGAAGAAGATAGAACAGCTATCTTGGCAGATAGAGTAATTGGAAGATTTGCAGCACAAAAAGTATTAGGCAAAGACAGAAAAGTAATTGTTGATGCAAATGAAGAAATTACTCCAGAAATTGGCAAACAATTAACAAAAGAAGAAATTTCAGAGATTATTGTTAGATCTCCATTAACATGTACTCTTTCAGAAGGAATTTGTGCAATGTGTTATGGTTGGGACTTCTCAACAAAGAAAAAAGTTGATCATGGTGTACCAGTTGGAGTTGTCGCAGCACAATCCATTGGAGAGCCAGGTACACAGCTTACCATGCGGGTTAGACATTTTGGAGGAGTTGTTATGTCTGACGTTACCCAAGGTTTACCAAGAGTTGAAGAATTGTTTGAAATGAGAACACCAAAGAATCTTTCTGCAATATCACAATTAACAGGTAAAGTTAAAGTAGAACAAACAGAAGAAGGATACAAGATTACTGTTAAAAATACCAAAGTAGAACCAATGGAAGTACAAGAATACTTTGTTCCAATGGCTCAAGAATTAGCAGTAAAAGATGGTGACGAAATAGTTGCAGGAACACCATTTGCACGAGGTTACTTAGATCCAAAAGATATCTTAAAGATTAGTGGAATTGAAGCTTCTCAAAAATACTTACTTAAGGAAGTACAAAAAGTATACGAATCACAAGGTATCGTTATTAATGACAAGCATTTTGAAGTAGTTTTGCGAAAGATGTCTGACAAGGTTATTGTTGAAACAGTCGGAGATACCCCACTTATTCCAGGTGACTTTGTAACAAAGACTAAATTTGAAGAAGTAAATGCAGAAACCCTTTCACAAGGTGGAGAACCAGCAACTGGAAGACAAGTTATGCTTGGAGTAACCAAAGCAGCCTTATTCTCTGATTCATGGTTGTCAGCAGCTTCATTCCAAGAGACAACAAGAGTCTTAACAGAAGCAGCATTAGAAGGCCGAATAGACAAGCTTATTGGTCTTAAGGAAAACGTAATCATTGGACGCCTCATCCCGGTTGATGGAAAGGCCCAAGATACGGTATAATATACCGCACAGATAGATATGCCAACACTTTCACAATTAGTTAGAAAAGGACGAGGAAGTAAGCAAAAGAAAATCAGAGCAACTGGTTTGCGAAGGTTTTACAATGCAAAAGATCGAGTCTACAAACAATTATCAGCCCCTCAAAAACGGGGAGTTGTTACTTTGGTTAAAACAATGACTCCTAAAAAACCAAATTCAGCTTTACGAAAGGTTGCAAGAGTAAAGCTTTCTAACAGAACAGAAGTTACAGCATATATTCAAGGAGTAGGCCATTCTCTTTCTGAGCACGGTATCGTGCTTGTTAGAGGAGGTCGTGTAAAAGACTTGCCAGGAGTTAAATACCATATTGTTAGAGGTAAGTTTGATTTACAAGGAGTTCAAGGAAGAATGACCTCAAGAAGTAAATACGGAGCAAAAAAACCAAGTTCTAAAGGAGGAGCAGCAGCTTAAAATCTATGAGACACAAAAAAGTACAAAAAAGAGTAGTAGCAGGGGACAAAGTATACAATAATCCATTGGTTGCAAAATTTATTAACTATGTTATGGTTGATGGTAAAAAATCTACTGCAGAAAAATTAGTTTATGACTTCTTTGATCAATTAAAAGCAAAAGGATTGGATCCAGTTGAAACATTTGAGAAAGCATTAGCAACAGTTGCACCAAAAGTAGAACTTAAAGCACGACGTGTTGGTGGAGCTAATTATCAAGTTCCAGTTGAAGTTAGACCAGAAAGACGAAATGCATTAGCAATGCGATGGCTTTTAGAAGCAGCAAGAGCACGAGCAAATAAAGATTTTCATTCATTTGATCTTAAATTAATGGCAGAATTCTTAGATGCAATTGATAACAAAGGAGAAGCAATTAAAAAACGAGACAATACTATTCGCCAAGCAGAAGCAAACAGAGCTTTTGCACATTTCCGCTGGTAAACAGTTCCTCATATTTGCTATCTATAATCCCCGTATGGGGATTTTTTTTGTTGCATGTAAGAGGTAATAGTGTTATAACGGTTGCTACGATGACAGAAAGAGGAACAGGGTTGAATGTCTTACCTATTCCACAAGGATATTCCTTAGCAGAACAATATGCGCAGTATGCTCGTTTTGCCGCTGAGGCTCCTCATATACGAATTACCAGTAAAGATAGAAATTTTACTTTAGATGCATTTCCTCAACATTGTATAAATCTTATTGAAGAAGCTATATATATTGGAGAAAATGCCAGAATAAATCCTTTTGGCTTAAAGGGAATACAAGACGCAACAGCCATGATTGCAGGTATTTATCTTGCAGAAAGGCAGATATGGAATCCAACACACGTAGATTTTCCTCAAGAGGCACAACAAGCAGTTGATCAAAACAAAATGAGAGCAGCATGTTCTCGAGATATATCAGAAAGAGTTGCAAAAGCAGCACATTCCCCAAACAGACTTGATTTGCGAAGATTGATAATTGTTGATTTTTTACGAGAAATTGGTGAGAGGCAAACGCAAATGATACAAGGAAAATTTGGAGGATGGGAACAGGCTGCAAATGACTACAGATTTGGAGTCGCACTTGTTATGCGTCGTTGGCAATCAATTTCAAGTGAGGCTTAATTAAGTATCTTGATTCCTAAAATTTTGTCCCCAATTTGGATTTTATCTACAACATCCATTCCAGATGTAACAATGCCAAAGTTGGTGTATTGCTTATTAAGCCATGATGCATCGGATTTTAAAATAAAAAATTGGGAATCATTTCCAACAGTTGATCCATTTGGAAGAGAACTTCCAGCCATTCCTAAAGATCCTCGGACAAAGGACAATTCATTTGATTCAATGGCCATATTATTTTTCCCTCCTGTTCCATTCCCATTGGGATCTCCCCCTTGAACAACCCAATCTTCTACTCTATGAAAATCCAAACCATCATAAAAGCCGCTTTGTACTTTTGAAATAAAATTTGCAACAGTATTTGGGGCTGCTTGTCTATAAAGTGTTACGACAATATTTCCTTTAGCAGTTTGAATGATTGCACTTATTGTTGCAGCTTGATTTTCTGTTGGCTTAGGGTCTGCTGGTCCAATGGAAGGGGTTGATTCAGGTGTTGCTATTCTTTGTGGTAATGAAGAAGAATTGGGGTCTTTGCTATTTAAATGGAATGCTAAGGGAGTTGGTGTTGGACTATCAAATAAATTCGTAAGTACTGGCTGGGAAGGTTTTTGTTGGTTAGAAAAAGTAATAATTCCCAAAATAACTGCTACTGCTGCAATAATTGCGAAAAAAAGCTTTCCCATAAGGTGGAATTGATTATATACTCATTTTACTAAAACTTGCAATTCGGTGCTATTTCTACAACAAATTGGAATTTGCTAATTATAGAATAAATTTAAAAAGTATGGTATACTTAACGTAATCCCAGAAGGGATTTTTCTTTATGGCAGACACAACAACTAGACACGCAGAATTAGACAAAATCCGCAATATTGGTATTATTGCGCATATTGATGCAGGTAAAACCACAACCACAGAACGTATTTTGTACTATACAGGTAGAACATACAAAATTGGAGACATTGATGAGGGAAATACTCAAATGGATTGGATGGAACAAGAAAAAGAAAGAGGTATTACCATTGTTTCTGCTGCGACAACAGCTTTCTGGAAAGACTACAGAATTAACATTATTGATACTCCCGGTCACGTTGACTTTACTGCAGAAGTAGAACGATCTTTGCGCGTTCTTGACGGAGGTATTACCGTACTTGATGCAGAAGAAGGAGTTCAATCACAATCTGAAACTGTTTGGAGACAGGCAGACAAATACAAAGTTCCACGTATCTGTTTTGTTAACAAAATGGATAAATTAGGTGCAGATTTCTTAGCAACTGTAAAATCAATTGAAGATAGACTTGGTGCAAATCCAGCAATTATGGTTTTGCCAATTGGAAGTGAATCTTCTTATGTCGGGAATGTAGATTTATTAACCAGAAAGGCTCTTAGATGGCACTCAGATGACTTGGGTGCATCGTTTGATACTGATGACAATATTCCAGAAGACATGAAAGCGCAAGTTGAAGAATACAGACAAAAACTTGTTGAAAAAATCGCAGAAACCGATGATAAACTTTTAGAAAAATATCTTGGCGGAGAAGAACCAACAATTGAAGAACTTAAAAAAGCCCTTAGAGCTGCAGTTATTGCATATAAATTAGTCCCAATATATGCAGGAACATCTTTAAGAAACAAAGGCGTACAACCTCTTCTTGATGCAGTTGTTGATTATTTACCGTCTCCTGTTGATCTAGGTGAAGTTAAGGGAATAAATCCAAAAACAGATGGAGAAGAATTTAGAAAATTAGTTCCTGAAGAAGCACTTTGCGGTTTGGCATTTAAAATTCAAATTGATCCGCACGTTGGAAAATTAACCTACTTTAGAGTGTATTCTGGAAAAGTACAATCTGGAAGTTATATTTACAACAGTACAAAAGGAAACACCGAAAGAGTTGGCCGTATTTTGTTAATGCATGCTAACACAAGAGAAGAAATTAAAGAAGCATATGCTGGAGAAATCGTTGCTTTGGTAGGTCTTAAAGAAACCATTACTGGAGATACACTTTGTGATCAAGAAAAACCAATTGTTTTAGAAAAAATTACCTTCCCAGAACCAGTTATTTCTTTAGCTATAGAACCAAAAACAAAAGCAGATCAAGAAAAGTTAGGATTTGCCTTAAAGCGATTAACAGAAGAAGATCCAACATTTACTGTTAAAACAAATCATGAAACAGGACAAACTATTATTTCTGGTATTGGAGAATTACAACTTGAAGTTATGGTTGACAGAATGAAAAGAGAATTCGGTGTTTTGGCAAATGTTGGAGCGCCACAAGTTGCATACAAAGAAACCATTAAAAAAATGTCAGAAGCAGAAGGAAAATACATTCGACAATCCGGAGGCCGAGGACAATATGGTCACTGTTTCTTACGGCTTGAACCACAACCACGAGGTCAAGGATTTGAATTTGTTAATGCAATTAAAGGAGGAGCAATTCCTGCAGAATTTATTACCTCTGTTGAAAAAGGAGTTAAAGAAACTTTGGAAAACGGGGTTCTTCTTGGCTATCCAGTTGTCGATGTAAAAGTAACATTATACGATGGTTCATATCATGATGTTGACTCTTCAGATGTTGCCTTTAAGATTGCAGCATCTATGGCTTTCCAAAATGCTTCTAAAAAAGCAGATTTAACACTTCTAGAGCCAGTCATGAAGGTAGAAGTTACAACTCCTTCTGAATACATGGGAGATATTATCGGTGATCTTTCAAGTAAAAGAGCACAGATTATGGGGACAGAAGAAAGAAGTAGAGCAACAATTATTAAAGCAATTGTTCCATTAGCAGAACTTTCAGGTTATGCAACAACTCTTCGATCTATGTCTAAAGGTCGAGCATCTTACTACATGGAGCCAAGTCACTATGATGAAGTTCCAAATAATATTACCCAAGGCATGCTTGCCAAATCCACCTTCACTGGCCGCGTAGAGTAATTCCTTTTATAAGTTTTTTGTTTAAACTCTTAGTTTAATATTATATGTATTTTACTTTGGTTAACTTGAGCATATGCGGGTAATTGTGTTTTTATTTGCACCTGGTACAAATTGTTTCCGTTATCCAATGTAATTGGAGAAGAAACTAAATATTGGGCATTACCACCACTCCAACTCATTTCAGAATTCCATACAGGATGGCCTTGGGTTACATCATATAATTGGATCCATGCTGTTTCATTGCCTGTTGGAATATATACAGCAGCTTCAAAGGTAATTGTTTTTATATTTGTATAGCTTGCAGAATTTATATATGCCTGTGCGCCTAAAATATTTTGATATGTTTGTGAATTACTTTGTCCACTGCCAAGCGGAACATAATATTCCTTTACTGAATTGGTTGCAGTTTGTGGTTGTTGATAAATTTGAGCTTGGGGAGTTTGCGTTGGAGAGGGAATGATTGTAGGAGTAACAGGGAGAGGATTAACAATTGTTGTCGTTTCTTGTTGTTTTGTTTGAGGAGTTGTATTTGCTGCTTGTGGGGAAGATTGCTTGGAGAGTTGAAAAAATAGAGCAATATCTAAAACCATAACGTTTACGACAAAAACCAGTTCTAAAATAAAAATGGCCGCATGCTTCCAAAAGGGCATTTCTTGTTCCATATAGTAAGCGTAAAGAAAATAGGAAGGATCGTCAAGCAAAAATATTACTTCATTTTTTTTTAAGAAATATGTATTATTATTTGGTTATGATAAGTTCCCTTCTGTTTGATTTATCAAGGGTAATTATCTTCCCAAAAAATATTGCATATTCTGCAGATATTCATTTTTTATATCAACAGTTGTTAAAGAAAAATTCCTTATTTGATTTTGACTCATATTTTTATTTTAATGATGAGTTACTTAGCTATATTTCTGCACAAAAATCATTGTATTCTATGTTTATTTTTACATCAGGGGATATGTATCTTCATCCAAAAGTGGAAAAAAAGCTAGCGCCTTTTTTTGAGAGGATTATTTCAACACGAGATTTTGGACTTGAAAAAGATGATCCTACAGTCTATCAATTGGCTCTTGGAAAAGTAAAAAAGACAGCAGCAGAAACAGTGTATATAGATGATGAACAAACACATATCTTTGCCGCAAAATTAGCTGGCATTACAACTATTCATTATTCGTCAAATCAACATTTATATGAAGAATTGGACCGCTTAAATACTTTTTAATGCTGTATCTTTTCTTGTTTTTTATTTTGATCTTAAGGGATATTAGCTAGCAAAATAAAAAAAAGAGATGAATATATGCCAAAAAAAAATCATCCCTCTGCATTGGAGTAGTTTGCAAACAGCGTTTGGATTAGCTTGCTAATGTAATATATTTTTGATATTATATTCTTAGTCCAATGGATAAGCTTACCGAATTTTACTCAGCATATCGGCAGCTGTCCCTTCCAGCAAAGTCAATTTTACTGGCTCCTACAGAGAAAGTTTCTGATATATTTTTTTTGGAAAAAGGATATGTCCGAATGTATCTTATTGAAGAAAGTGGAATAGAATTAACTCTTCATATTTATAGACCAGGCACGTATTTACCATTAATGCTTGTCTTAAATAATAAAAAGAATTCCTATTATTTTGAATCCATAACAGATGTTTCCTTTAGAAAAGCTCCAACAGAAAAAATATTAGAATTTATTAAAGATAAACCCGAAATTCTTTATAACTTTACCAAGCGCTTAGCTGCTGGACTTAATGGCTATTTGATAAAAACAGAAATATTACTTCTGCACGATGCATATAAAAAAATAGTCTCTCTTCTGGCTTATTTGTCAGAACACTTCGGAGAAAAACAAGAAGGTGGTATTGCCATTAATATGGAAATAACGCACTACTTTATAAGTACCATGCTTGGTATTACTAGAGAAACAGTAAGTAGACAAATGAGAAAACTAGAAAAGCAAGGAGTTATTCAAACAGGGGATCAACGGTTAGTTATTTTAAAACCTGACATTATTCAAGTCATATTTTAATTTAAATATGCAAATCTGCTATACTTTATTTCATGAAAACAGTAGTTGGTATTTTTGCCCATCCAGATGATGAATCTTTTGGTCCAAGTGGTACATTGGCATTATTGGCAAAAGAAAATAATGTTTACTTAATATGTGTTACTAATGGAGATGCAGCAACAGGTACCCCTGATCCGAAACTTGCAGAAATAAGAAAAAAAGAACTAGAAAATTCTGCCAAAGTAATTGGTGCAAAAAAAGTATTCTTCCTTAATTTTGGAGACGGAACTCTTTGTAATAATAACTATCATTTGATTGCACAGAAAATACAAGAAATTGTAGATGAATTAAAGCCTGAAACTTTAATTACTGTTGAACCTCGGGGAGTGTCGGGGCATTTAGATCATATTGCAGTTTCTATGATAACGAGTTTTGTTTTTGGGAAAGTAAAATACGTAAAAGAAATTTGGTATAACTGTATGAGTGAAAAAATGAGAAAGTTTATTCCAAGCTATTTTATTTATTTCCCTCCTGGATATAAAGAAGAAGAAATTCAAAAAATAGTAAATATAAGTAAAGTTTGGAGTCTTAAGAAGAAAGCAATTATGCAGCATAAATCCCAAATTAAAGATGCGGTAAGTATTTTAGCAATGGGACAATTGCTACCAAAAGAAGAATATTTTTTAGTAACAAAAAAGTAGTAATTTGACAAAATATAATACTCCATGATATTGTTAACACAATGAAATTTAAAAATCTAATTATTTGTTGCACAATTATTTCCTAATAAGGGAGGTAATTTAGTGCAAAACGATTCCTCCCAAACGGAGGATTTTTTTTATGAAATATGCAAAAAATTTATTAGAAGCAATTGGGAATACACCATTGGTAAGACTTAATGTTGTATCCAAAGATCTTAAGCCTACTATTTTAGTAAAGCTTGAGTATCTAAATCCGGGAGGAAGTACAAAAGATAGAATCGGCATTGCAATGATAGAAGATGCCGAGAAAAAAGGTTTATTAAAAAAAGGTGGGACCATAGTTGAACCTACAAGCGGCAATACTGGTGTCGGTTTGGCAATTGCAGCTGCAATAAAAGGATATAAAGTAATATTTACTATGTCTGAAAAAATGAGCCAAGAAAAGGAAATGGTTTTACGAGCATATGGGGCAGAGGTTGTAAGAGCACCAGCAGATGCAGAACCTTCTTCACCAAATCAGTACATAAATGTTGCCAAAAGAATTGCAAAAGAGAAAAATGCATTTATGCCAAATCAATATTTTAATTTGGCAAATATGCTCGCACATTATAAAACAACAGGGCCTGAAATTTGGAGAGATACAGATGGGCAAATAACACATTATGTTGCTGCGATGGGTACAGGTGGAACAATTTCTGGTCCTGCAAAATTTTTAAAAGAGCAAAATCCAAAAATAAAAGTAGTTGGTGTTGATCCAGAAGGTTCATTATTGCATCATTATTTTTATAAAACCAAAGGGGTAGCAAAAGCATATAAAGTAGAAGGACCAGGAGAAGATTTTATGCCAGGAGCAATGGATTTTAGTGTTATTGATGAGGTGATTACTGTGTCAGATAAAGATGCATTTTTAACAGGAAGACAATTGGTTAGAAAAGAAGGAATTTTTGCAGGAGGATCTGCTGGAATGGCAGTATTTGGAGCACTGCAAATTGCCAAAAGATTAACAGAAAAAGATATTATTGTTGTTCCATTACCCGATTCTGGGAAAAATTATGTAAGCAAAATGTATAACGATACCTGGATGAAGGAGAATGGTTTTTTATGAGACAAAAGAAGTTTGCAACAAAAATCATTCATATAGGCAATGAGCCAAATCTTAAAGAAGGTGGAAGTGGAGATGTTGTACCTCCAATTCATTTATCAACTACTTTTGCTCGAAAAAGAGTTGATGTTCCAACTGCAGGGTATGAATATTCCAGATCTGGAAATCCAACGCGATACGCTTTGGAAAAAAATTTAGCATCTCTAGAAAATGCTCAATCTGCATTTGCATATGCCTCAGGATTAGCAGCAATTACAAATGTATTATTCCTTCTTAAAGCTGGAGATCATGTTGTTTCCATCGATGATGTTTATGGTGGAACAAGAAGATTGTTCACTCGTGTGTTTGAACAATTTAAAATTAGTTTTACATTTGCTGATTTTTCTAATGCTGAAGAAATAAAAAAATATATTACTCCAAAAACAAAAATGATTTGGTTAGAGTCTCCAACAAACCCTTTATTAAAAATAATAGATATTGCGTCAATTTCTCAATTTGCAAAAACAAAACATATTACTACAGTTGTTGATAATACATTTGCCACTCCATTTTTCCAAAATCCACTTGATTTAGGCGCAGATATTGTTGTCCATTCAATGACCAAATATATTGGTGGGCATAGTGACGGAGTTGGAGGAGCAATAATGCTTTCAAATAAAGAAATCGCAGAAAGAGTAAAATTCTTGCAAAATGCAGTTGGAGCAATACTTTCTCCTTTTGATAGTTATAGTTTTTTGCGAGGCATAAAAACATTAGCATTGCGAATGAAACAACATGAAGAAAATGCAAAAAAAATAGTTTCATTTTTACAATCACAAAAAAAAGTTAAAAAAATTTATTATCCCGGACTTACTACACATGCTGGTCACGCAATTGCACAAAAACAAATGAAAGGATTTGGAGCAATGATTTCTTTTGAGATTAATGGTAGTTTACAAGATGCTGTTACATTTTTAGAATCATTAGAGATAATTTCTATTGCAGAAAGTTTGGGTGCAGTTGAATCATTAATAGAACATCCCGCCTCTATGACTCATGCATCAGTCCCTAAAGAAGAAAGAGAAAAAATTGGTTTATCGGATACTCTTATACGATTGTCTGTTGGCATTGAAGATGTAAATGATCTTATTGATGATTTGACTTCGGCTTTTTCTCATATATAGCTGGTATAATGGAGATGTGAGAAAAGTATATTTCTTGTGCTGTCTATTTGTATTCCTTGCCGCTCTATTTTTAGGCTTTATGTACATTCATTCAAAGAAAACTCTTAGTGTAATTACTCCTTCATTTCATAATGTTACCTCTCCAACTCCAGAAATACCGAATAAAAAAGAAACAGATATTTTTGTTCCCTATTGGTCAATAAATAATCAATTGCAAGTACAAAATTATAATAAAGTTATATATTTTGGTTTAACGGCATCTGCTGATGGTATTGATACTTCAGATAATGGATATAAAAATTTAAATCGGTTTGTCTCTCAAGTACAAAATAAACAAACAATTTTGTGTCTTACGTTAATAAATCAAGATTTTAATGACTTATTACTTGATAATAAGCAATTGCAGCAAAAAATAATTGCTCAAAGTATTGCAGTTGCTAAAGAAAATAACTTTTCAGGTATTCTCTTAGATTTTGAATTTAATGCTTTAGGATTTGATCAAGTAATAAAAAATATTAATGACTTTTATTCTCTTTTTTCAAGCTCTATTAAAAAAGAAAATTTGGAATTTGATACAACAATGTATGGAGATGCATTTTATAGATCAAGACCATACGACATTAAAAAAATTGCTTCTGTTTCTGACACTGTTTTTGTTATGGCATATGATTTACATAAAGCAAATGGGGATGTTGGTCCTAATTTCCCACTAAATAATAGCGATTATGATTTAAAAAAAATGACTGATGATTTTCTACAAGTAATTCCCTCAAAAAAAATAAACATTGTCTTTGGATTATATGGATATGACTGGAAAATCACGGATAATGGAAATTCAATAGGTAAAGCAGCTGTTATTACCGATGCAGAAATTAATGCAAAATTTTACCCATCATGTCCATTTACAAATTGTCAAATCAAAAATGATCAAGCATCAACGGAAACACATATTACATATATAGATACATCAGGGCAAAAACATTCACTATGGTTTGATTCTCTCAATTCAGTTTCTCAAAAACAGCAATATCTCTATTCTAGAAATATTATGTCCTCTGCTTTTTGGGCATATGGATACTTCTAAAATGATATAATGCACTCATGACAAGTTTCGTTCCGGGAAAAGAAGTTAAAACATTCACTACAAAAAATGGAAAAACTGCAGTTATTCGTTATCCTTTATGGACTGATTTGGACCAAATGATTGCTTTTATTAATAAGCTTTCTTTTGAAGATACGTTTATTACATTTTCAGGTGAAACAATTACTCATGATGGAGAAATGTATTATTTATCCGAAATGATGAAAAGTATTGAGTTAAAAAACGCAGTATATCTTGCTTGTTTTGTAGATGGACAGTTGGTTGGAACAACAACGATTATTAGAGACATGCAGTCAAGAAAAAGAAG